>WHTA01000024.1 GCA_009379825.1 Streptosporangiales bacterium | reverse complement strand
CAATTTCTCCAGGGGCGCGGTCCACCTCGGTGAGGAACGGGCCGTCCTGCGCCGGCGCCGCGTACGGCGCGCCGAGGTCGGCGCCCGCGGTGGCGTCGAGCAATGCCGCGCTGTCACGCACGCTCCTGGTGACGGCGTGCTCGATGACCAGACCGTTCCACAGGTCGCCGTTGTCCGGGCCGGTCGGCACCCGGCCGCGGCTTGGCTTGAGCCCGAAGACGCCGTTGCACGACGCCGGGATCCGGATCGAGCCGGCCCCGTCGTTGGCGTAGCCGAGCGGCACGATGCCGGCGGCGACGGCGGCCGACGACCCGCCGGACGAGCCGCCGACCGTACGGTCCAGCCGCCAGGGGTTCCTCGTGGTGCCGGTCGCGACCGGCTCGCAGGTGACGCTCGCGCCGAACTCGGGCAGGTTGGCCTTCGCGGCGATCACCACCCCGGCGCAGCGGTAGCGCTCGACCAGCTCGGTGGGGTGGTCCTGGGTCAGCCCCGCGGAGATGCGCGCGGCGTGCTGGGTCGGCGCACCCGGCAGGAACTGGTACTCGTCCTTCAGCACGATCGGGGCGCCGGCCAGCGGGCCGCCGCCCAGCCCGGCGGCCACCTGGTCGCGGGCGTGCTCGGCCAGCACGGTGACGATCGCGTTCAGCTCGCCGTCGAGCGCGTCGACCAGCGACAGCGCGGTGTCGAGCACCTCGCCCGCCGTGACGGCACCGCTACGGACCAGCTCGGCGAGGCCGACGGCGTCCTGGTCGGCGTACTCGTGCTGGCTCAGCATCAGCGCGTGTCCTCCGGGCCGTACGACGTCGGGTCGGTGCTCGGCGCGCCCGTCCGACCGGGTGAGCCGTACTCGCGGACGGCCGCGGCCACCGCCCGCGCCTCGTCGTCGCCGGACGAGCGCAAACCCGCGACGACCGCGTCCACGTCCGCGGCGAGCTTGTCCTGGCTCAGCTTGAAGCCGCCGGCCAGCGACGTGACCTCGACCTCGAACGCGACGACGCCGCGGGCCAGGCCGGTCACCAGCTCGGCGTCGAGCGAGTCGAGCCGCCAGCGGTCGACCTCGTGCTCGGCGACGGTCCTGCGCAGCACGTCGAGCGTCGCCTCCGCGCCGGTCAGCTGCCGGTACACGCCGTGCGCGTGCACCGCGGTGTAGTTCCACGTCGGCACGTCGGGCTCCGCGATGTACCAGCGCGGCGCGACGTACGCGTCCGGCCCGCGGAAGATCACCAGCACCTCCGCGCCGTCCGTCAGGTCGCGCCACTGCGGGTTGCGTCTGGCCAGGTGGCTGGTGAGCAGGCCGTGCTCGCCGTGGTCCGGGTCGAAGAGGAACGGGGTGTGGGTGGCGGCCAGCCCGCCGGCGCCGTGGCTGACGAGGGTGCCGAAGCTGTGCCGCCCGATGTGCTCGTGCAGTACCTGCGCACGCCGCTCGCGGAACTCGGCGGGCTGGTACATGCGGCCTCCGGTTTCGAGGGGACAGGAGCGTGGAATCCGTTGCGAACAGCGGCTACGCTAGCGAATCTCCATCGTAACTGCCGGTAGATCGTGCGGGAATCGTTGCGCGCTTCTTGACCGATGGTAGTCCGGCCGGCATAGTCCATGTGCGGGGCGCCCGAGGAAAGGACTCGCATGACCGAACAGATCCATGGTCAGCAGCCCGCGGCCGCGGCGAAGACCGCGCTGCGGCGGGTGCTCGGGCTGCCCTCGCTCGTCCTCTTCGGCCTCGCCTACATGGTGCCGCTCACCGTGTTCACCACGTACGGCGTGGTCACCGAGATCACCGCGGGACACCTGCCGACCGCCTACGTGGTGACGCTCGTGGCGATGTTGTTCACCGCGTACTGCTACGGCCGGATGGTGAAGGTGCACCCGTACGCGGGCTCGGCGTACACCTACACCCAGCAGTCGTTCGGGCCGCACGTCGGCTTCGTGGCCGGCTGGGCACTGATGCTCGACTACCTCTTCCTGCCGATGATCAACTACCTGGTGATCGGCATCTACCTGAAGGCGAGCTTCCCCGCGGTGCCCAACTGGGCGTGGATCCTCACGGCCATCGTCGCGGTCACCGTGCTGAACGTGCTCGGCATCAAGCTGGTCGCCAACGCCAACCTGGTGCTCGTCGGGTTCCAGATCGTCTTCCTCGCGGTGTTCTTCGCGCTGTCGTTCCGCACCATCGCGGGTGGCGACCCGCCGTCGCTGACCCAGCCGTTCGTGGACGCCGGCCTCGACCCGTCCACGGTGCTCGCCGGCGCGGCGATCCTCTGCCTGTCGTTCCTCGGCTTCGACGCGGTCTCCACGCTGTCGGAGGAGACCCGCGACGCACCGCGCCGGGTGCCGAAGGCGATCATGCTGGTCACCATCATCGGCGGTGCGACCTTCATCTGCGTGTCGTACGTGGGGCACCTGGCCTTCCCGCAGTGGCAGGACTTCACCAACGCGGACTCCGCCGCGCTCGACGTGATGAAGCACGTCGGCGGCGGCTTCCTCGCGGCGTTCTTCACCGCCGCGTACGTCGCGGGATGTTTCGCGTCGGCGATGGCGTCGCAGGCGAGCGTGTCGCGGATCCTCTACGCGATGGGCCGCGACCGGGTGCTCCCGAACCGGGTGTTCGGCCGGCTGCACGACCGGTTCCGTACGCCGGTGCTCGCGATCCTGCTCGTCGGCGTCATCTCGCTGGTGGCGCTGTGGATCTCGCTGACGCTCGCGGCGGCGATGATCAGCTTCGGCGCGCTGGTCGCGTTCTCGTTCGTGAACCTCTCGGTGATCAAGAAGTACGTCGTCGACGACCGGCGGCGTACGGCGCGCGACATCGTGCTGTACGGGGTGATCCCCGGCATCGGCGTGCTGCTGACGCTGTGGCTGTGGACCAGCCTGTCGAAGACCACGTTCATGGTCGGGCTCGGCTGGACGGCGGTCGGGGTCGGCTACCTGCTCGTCCTGACCCGCTTCTTCACCCGCAGGCCGCCGGACCTGCGGCTGGACGACGAGGACCCCACGGCGGAAGCGACCGCGGCTCGATGACGGCCGGCCTCGTCGTCAGGGACGCCAGGTCCGGCCACGCGACCGAGCCCGGTGCGGTGTGCGTCGCCGTGTGCCAGCTCGCGCCGGTCATCGGCGACCGCGCGCGTAACGTCGACCGCGCGATCGACGCGGTGACCGCCGCCGCGGACGCCGGCGCGCACCTGGTGGTGCTGCCCGAGCTGGTGAGCAGCGGCTACGTTTTCGCCGACCGGCTCGAGCTCGGCCGGAACGCGGAGTGGCGCGATGGCGCGACCGTCTCACGGCTGGCCGCCGTCGCGCAGGAGCGTGGCGTGGTCGTGGTCGCCGGGTTTCCTGAACGCGGCGAGGACGGCGGCTACTACAACAGCGCCGCGCTGATCGACGTGGACGGGCTGCGCGCCGTCTACCAAAAGGTGCACCTGTGGGACGCGGAGACCGAGCTGTTCACCCCGGGCGCCGCGCCGCCCGTGGTGGCCGACACGTCGCTCGGCCGGGTCGGCGTCGTCGTCTGCTACGACCTGGAGTTCCCGGAGTGGATGCGGCTCGCCGCGCTCGCCGGCGCGGAGATCATCTGCGCACCGACCAACTGGCCGGGCGGACCGTGTCCGGCCGGTGAGCGGCCGGTGGAGGTGGTGCGGGTGCAGGCGTCTGCGTCGGTCAACCGGTGCTACGTCGCCGCCGCCGACCGCGTCGGCACGGAACGCGGCGTCGACTGGGTGGGCGGCTCGGCGATTCGACGACTACGTCGGCGACCGCACCGAAGGCGAGGGCGACAAGGACGAGGTCATGAACGACGCCTACCGCGCCGCCCGCATCGCTACCAAGGCACTCCGATACTGAACGCGGCCGTGCTCGCCGGTGGTCAGCTGGTCACGTAGCCATCCGCCGCGTCGAGGGCGGCGTCCAAGGCGGAGATGCCCTCCTTCAGCTCCTCGGCCGTGATCACCAGCGGCGGGGCCAGGTGCAGCCGGTTCATCGCGGTGAACGGCCAGCCGCCGCGCTCCTTGCACGCGCCCGCGACCTTCGTCATCGGCTCGGCCGCCGGCCCGGCGGCGTTGAACGGCACCAGCGGCTCCCTGGTGTCGCGGTCGCGAACCAGCTCGATCGCCCACATCAGCCCGCGTCCGCGCACCTCGCCGACGCTGGGGTGCCTGGCGGCGAGGTCGGCGAGCGCGGGTGCGACGACGTCGGTGCCGAGCGTGCGCACGTGCTCCAGGATGCCGTCGCGCTCGAACACGTTGATCGACGC
Organism: Streptosporangiales bacterium; assembly: GCA_009379825.1. Lineage (NCBI taxonomy): Bacteria > Bacillati > Actinomycetota > Actinomycetes > Streptosporangiales > Streptosporangiales bacterium. The sequence continues at coordinate 65,140 of WHTA01000024.1, read as the reverse complement.
GACGCCCACCGCGCACGCGAGCGGGTGCCCGGAGTAGGTGAGACCGCCGGGGTACGGCCGCTCCTGGAAGGTGTTCGCCACCTTGCGGGAGATCGCCACGCCGCCGAGCGGGATGTAGCCGGAGTTCACGCCCTTCGCGAACGTGATCAGATCGGGCGTCACGTCCCACGCGTTGACCGCGAACCACTCGCCGATGCGGCCGAAGCCGACCATGACCTCGTCGCAGATCAGCAGGGCGCCGTACCTGTCGCACAGCTCCCGCACGCCGGCCAGGTAGCCGTCAGGCGGCACGAGCACACCGTTGGTGCCGACGACGGTCTCGAGCAGCACCGCCGCGACGTTCTGCGGGCCCTCCAGCTCGAACACCTGCTCCAGGTGCGCGAGCGCGCGCTCGCACTCCTGCGCCTCGTCCGCGGCGTGGAACGCCGACCGGTACGGGTACGGCCCGAAGAACCGCACCACGCCCGGCATGCCGGGCTCGCTGCCCCAGCGGCGTGGCTCGCCGGTGAGCGACATCGCGCCGGAGGTACCGCCGTGGTACGAGCGGTACGCGCTGAGCACCTTCTGCCTCCCGGTGTGCAGCCTGGCCATCCGGGTGGCGTGCTCGATCGCTTCTGCGCCGCCGTTGGTGAAGAACACCGAGTCGAGGTCGCCTGGCGTGCGCTCGGCGATCAGCCGGGCCAGCTCGCCGCGCTTGTCGTTCGCGAACGCCGGCGCGACGGTGCACAGCCGCTGCGCCTGCTCGGCGATCGCCGCGACCAGGTCCGGGTGCTGGTGGCCCAGGTTGGCGTTGACGAGCTGGGAGCCGAGGTCGAGGAACCTGTTGCCGTGGTAGTCGGTGAACCAGCTACCCTCGGCGCTCGCGATCGGCAGCGGGCTGATCTTGCCCTGTGCCGACCACGAGTGGAAAACGTGGTTCCTGTCGTCCGCGACCACCTGCTCGTGTGTGCTCATGTATTCGGCTGCCTCGCTCGTGCTCTCGTTGTTGGACAACTGCTACCGGTTCGTCGGGAAGCCCAGGTCGACCGAGCTGGTCGCCGGGTCCGGCCAGCGGGTGGTGACGACCTTGGTGCGGGTGTAGAAGTGCACGCCCTCGGGGCCGTACATGTGGGTGTCGCCGAACAGCGACGCCTTCCAGCCGCCGAACGAGTAGTACGCCACCGGCACCGGGATCGGCACGTTCACGCCGACCATGCCGGCGGTCACCTCGTGCTCGAACCGCGCGGCAGCGCCGCCGTCGCGGGTGAAGATCGCCGCGCCGTTGCCGTACGGGTTGGCGTTGACCAGGGTGAGCGCGTCGTCGAACGAGTCGGCGCGGGTCACAGAGAGCACCGGGCCGAATACCTCGTCGCGGTACACGTCCATCGAGTCTGTGACGTTGTCGACCAGCGAGACGCCGAGGAAGTAGCCGTCGGAGGCGAACTCCTTCTCCCTGCCGTCCACGAGCACGGTGGCCCCGTCGGCCTTGGCGCCGTCCACGTACGACGCGACCTTGTCCCTGTGCTCCTTCGTGACCAGTGGGCCCATCTCGGACGCCGGCTCGGTGCCCGGCCCGATCTGCAGCTTCGCGATGCGCTCCTGGATCGCCTCGAGCAGCGGGTCGGCGACCTCGCCCACCGGCACCAGTACGGAGACCGCCATGCACCGCTCGCCGGCCGAGCCGTACGCGGCGGAGACGGCGGCGTCTGCGGCCATGCCCACGTCCGCGTCCGGCAGCACCACCATGTGGTTCTTCGCGCCGCCGAGCGCCTGCACCCGCTTGCCGGCGGCGGTGCCGTTCTCGTAGACGTAGCTAGCGATCGGCGTCGAGCCGACGAAGCTCACCGCCTGGATCTCCGGGTGCTCGAGGATGCGGTCGACGGCGACCTTGTCGCCGTGCAGGACGTTGAACACGCCGTCGGGCAGGCCGGCACGCTTGAGCAGGTCTGCGATCAGCAGCGCGGCGGACGGGTCCTTCTCGCTCGGCTTGAGTATGAACGTGTTGCCGCACGCGATCGCGTTCGCCAGCATCCACAGCGGGACCATGGCGGGGAAGTTGAACGGCGTGATGCCCGCGACCACGCCGAGCGGCTGCTTCACCTCGTGCACCCGGGTGCCGCTCGTGGCCTGCTCGCTGTGGCCACCCTTGAGGTGCTCGGAGATGCCGCACGCGTACTCGACGTTCTCCAGCCCGCGGGCGACCTCGCCGCCGGCGTCGGAGAGCACCTTGCCGTGCTCCGCGGTGATCGCCGCGGCGACGTCCTCGCGGTGCTCGTGCAGCAGGTGCCTGAACGCGAACATGATTTCCGTGCGCTTGGCGACGCTCGTCGCCTGCCAGGCCGGGAAGGCCGCCGCGGCCGCCGCGACGGCGGCGTCCACCTCGGCCACGTCGGCCAGGTCGACCTCGGCCGTCTGCTCTCCGGTGGCCGGGTTGAACACCGGCGAGGTGCGGCCCGAGGTGCCGGGCGTGGTCTTACCGCCGATGACGTGAGAGATCCGTTGCATACCTACGATTCAAACATCACCGTTTGCGCTACACAATAGCGGTGTTGTTACTGTACAAAGGTGATGAGTGCAGACGACCTGGCGCTGCGGTTGACCGCGCGCAGCGCGGAGGGGATCGCGCGGGACGTCGCGCGACTGGTGTCCGACGGCGGGTTGGCGGTGGGCACCCAGCTGCCGACCGTGCGGGAGCTGGGGCGCGTGCTCGGGGTTAGCCCGACGACGGTGTCGGCGGCGTGGCGGCAGCTGCAGCGGCACGGCGTGATCGAGACCGGCGGCAGGCGCGGCTCGACCGTACGGGGCATGCCGGGGCCGGCGGCGCCGGCCAGGTTCTCCCGGCTGCACCAGGACACTGCGGGCAAGGCGCTCGACCTCTCCGCCGGGATCCCCGATCCTGCGCTGTTACCCGACCTGCGGCCGGCGCTGCGCAAGATGGGCCGGCAGCCGGAGACCAGCTCGTACTTCGAGCACCCGGTGCTGCCGGAGCTGGAGGAGCTGCTGCGTGCGGACTGGCCGTTCGAACCCGAGCTGATGACCGTCGTGGACGGTGCGCTCGACGCGATGGACCGGGTGTTCGGGGCCACCCTGCGGATCGGCCACCGGGTGCTGGTGGAGAACCCGACGTTCCCGCCGATCCTCGACCTGCTCGAGCAGCAGGGCGTCGAGGTGGTGGGGCTGCCGGTGGACGACAGCGGGGTGTCCGTCGCGGCGCTCACCGAGGCGCTGGCCGCCGGCCCGGCCGCGGCGCTGGTCGTGCAGCCGCGTGCGCACAACCCGCACGGGCACGCGATGACCGCTGAGCGGGCCGGCGAGCTGGCCGGAGTCCTCAGCGACACGGGGACGCTGGTGATCGAGGACGACCACGCGGGTGCGTTGTCCACGTCGCCGCTGGTGAGCCTGGGCAGCTGGCTGCCGGACCGTACCGTCCACATCCGTGGCTACTCGAAGTCGCACGGCCCCGACCTGCGGTTGGCCGCGCTGGGCGGCGCCGCGGTGGTCGTCGACCAGGTCGTGCGGCGCCGGCTGCTCGGCCCGGCCTGGTCGAGCCGGCTGCTGCAGCTGGTGCTCTGCCACCTGCTCGCCGACCCGGCGGCCACCGACGCGGTGCGGCGGGCGCGCGAGGCGTACGCGCACCGGCGCCGGGGCCTCACCGAGGCGCTGGCGGCCCAGGGGGTGCGGGTGTCCGGCTGCGACGGCATCAACATGTGGGTCGACGTACACGACGAGAAGTCCGCCCTGGTCCGCCTGGCCGTCGACCAGATCACCGCGGCCCCTGGCTCCCCGTTCCTCGCGGCGCCGCTACCGGCCGGCCACATCCGCCTGACCTGCGCCACCATCGCCGACGGCTACGAGGAGCTGGCCACCCGCATCGCCCCTGCGACCCGCCAGCACCCCACCCAGTACGGCGCGCTGTAGCAGCCGCCGCTCAGCGCGCGGCCAGTTGTTCGATCTTCTGCTGGCGTGTCCGGATGTCGTGCTCCGCCCAGCGCACTGCGTGCAGGTAGTGCGCGGTGAGTCCGATACCCCACCCGATCAACGGGAACGGGAACCAGAAGAAGCTCGCCGACGTTGCCGCGAGGAGAGCGACGTTGAGGCCGATCAGCCCCGTCATCACGACCGCGTAGACGGCGGCGTGGATTCGCCATTCCCGGCGTCCGTCGTTGAGGTTCAGTTCCCGTTCGGTCGGGAGGTGCAGGGGCGAAGGGTTACCGGCCGCCGGCGAAGGTCCTGTCGTCGTGGGGATCGGGGCGTCGTCCGTCAACCGGGGGGCGCGGTGCAGCAGGATGAATCGTATGGCGACCACCATGGCGATCGATCCCGATGTCGCGCGGCTGTCCGGTCTGCGCCGGATGCGGCTGCTCGCGCTTGCGCTGCTGCTGCTCGCGGCCGTGACCTACCTGCTCACCCTCGACCGTCCGGCGGGCTGGGAGTTCCTCAACGCGGCGGCGGAGGCGGCGATGGTCGGCGCGCTGGCGGACTGGTTCGCGGTCACCGCCCTGTTCCGCCGGCCGCTGGGGCTGCCGATCCCGCACACGGCGATCATCCCCACCCGCAAGGAGGCGCTCGGCCGCAGCCTGGAGGAGTTCGTCGCCGCGAACTTCCTCTCCGCGCCCGTGGTACGGGAGAAGGTCGCCTCGGCGGAGCTCAGCCGCCGCGTCGGCGCGTGGCTGGCGAAGCCGGAGCACGCAGAGCGCGTGGTCGGGGAGGCGGCCCGGCTGGTGCGCGGCGGGTTGAACGTGCTGCGCGACGACGACGTGACGGCGTTCGTCCAGCAGGTGCTGGTGCCGCGGCTGCGGGACGAACCGGTCAGCCCGCTCGCCGGCCGGCTGCTCGCCGACGTCGTCGCGGAGGACGCGCACCACGGCGTCGTCGAGGTGGTGCTCACCGAGGCGCACACCTGGCTGCTCGACAACGAGGCCCTGGTCGCCGAGGTCGTAGGCACCCGTGCGCCGCGCTGGTCGCCGCACTGGCTGGACACCAGGGTGGGTCGCCGGGTGCACCGCGAGCTCGTCACCTGGGTCACGGAGGTACGCGAGCAGCGGGACCACCCCGCGCGCAAGGCGCTCGACGACCTGCTGTCCCGGCTGGCCGACGAGATGCAGCACGACACGGAGATGCGGCAGCGGGTGGAGCGGCTGAAGGTGCGGCTGCTCGAGCACCCGCAGACCGCGCCCACCGCGACGGCGCTGTGGAACGCGCTGCGCCGCGGCCTGATCGAGGCGGTGGAGGAACCCGACGGGCTGCTGCGGCAGCGCGGCGTCGACGCGCTGCGCGCCTTCGGCGAGCGGCTGCTGCGCGACGACGCGCTCTGTGGGCGGCTGGACGGCCACGCCAGCGACGCCGCCGAGTACCTGGTCACCAGCTTCGGAGCAGAGGTGGCGACGGTCATCTCGGACACCGTGAACCGGTGGGACGGCAAGGAGACGGCACGCAAGATCGAGCTGCACGTCGGCCGCGACCTGCAGTTCATCAGGATCAACGGCACCGTCGTCGGTGCGCTCGCCGGGTTGGCGATCCACACCGTCAGCGTGTTGCTATGACACGCCTGCCGGGCGCCTGAGCTCGGCCACCCACCAGTGCACGCCGGGCGCGTCCGGCATCGTGACGTCGTCCACCCGAACGGTCTCTACGCCGTCGGTCGCGAATGCGTCGATCTCGCTACGGTGCAGCGGCCACGGCGGTCCGCCCTCGTGCTCGTCGTCGCCCGCCGCGACGCTCACCACGACGAGAGTGCCGCCCGGTGCCACAAGCGGCGCGAGGTTCGCGAGGGCAGGGGCGCGGACGGCTGCGGGCAGGGACTGGATGGTCAGGCTCTCCGCCACCAGGTCGAAACCGCGCCGCCACTGCACCGGCGGGTCGAGCAGGTCCGCGGTGACGTACTGCACGGGGGAGTCGGGGTAGCGGCTGCGCGTGGCCGCCACGGCAGTGGCGGAGATGTCGAACGCGACGGTGTCGTAGCCGAGGCGGGCGAGGAACTCGGCGTCCCTGCCGAGTCCGGCGCCGACGACGAGAGCGCGCCTGCCGTCACCCGTCGGGGCGTTCGCCTGCACCCACTTCGCCAACAGGGCACCGGGGTACTCCCTGTCCCAGGGCACGCCGGTGACGCCGGCGGCGGCGTCCACGTACAACTGCTCGAACCAACCGGTGGGGTCGCCGTCGCTCACCGCTTTCGCCGCGAGCATCCTGGAATGCTCGTCCGGGTCCCTGCTCTGCATCGCACCTCCGTAGCTGCCGTGGTGCGCATTCTGCCCGACCGGCGTCAGCCGAAGCGGCGCAGCCGGTCGGCCGCGCTGCCGAGCCGACGCTTCGCGCGCACGGTGAACCGGCGCACCCGTCGACTCATGTCGGCCTCGGCGGGACGCATCCGGCGAGTGGTCCTGTCGGTGTGCTTGAGCATGCCGACGATGGTCTCGACTGCGGTCTGGAGCAGGACCTCTTCGCTGACCTCGTCCGGCGCGGTGCCCTCGCGCAGCTCCGCGGGAACCAGGTCGGCAGGGTCGCCGGCGACGTCACACTTGTACTGCCGTACGTCGTCGGCCATCTGCTCGGCGGTGTCGCGGATCCAGTCGGCCAGCTCGAGTGGCGCGCCGAACCGCTCACCGCCCTTGCGCCGCTTGAGGATCGGGTTCACCAGGTGCCCGTGCACGACCTTCAGGTACGGCGCGCGCAGCGGGTAGGAGTCGCCGAGCGCGTTGTTCACCCGGCGCAGCAGCTCCGTCTCCACGACCCCGAGGGACGTGTTCTTGTGGCTGGACCGCTGCTCGCACAGGCCCTCCGGGATCCCGATCACGCCGGCGAACCGTTGCCACAGCAGGAGCGGGTCGGCGCCGTCCGGCGGTACGGTCACCAGGTGTCGCTGCGCGGCGGGCAGGCTGTCCGACCACCTGCGCAGGATCGGCAGCGGGGTCTGGTGCGCCCAGAACTCCGGGTACTTGCCGGTCTGCAGTGCGTTGACGTAGTCGCGGTACCGGCCGAGGTTACGGGCCCGCACGCCCTGCTGCCAGCTCGACGGGATCGTCCGGCCGAGGTCGCGGCCGGCGACCACGACGTGCACCTCGGCGGACTGCAGGCTCTCGATCGCCTGCTTCGCCTGGCTGGGCGTGGCGGCGCCGAGCATCTCCTCGCTGATGACGACGGTGCCGCTCCACGCCCGTGCCTTGGCGGCGAGCCGGTCCCACGTCCACCAGGCGTCCGGGTCGTGCCAGACGCCGCGGCGCAGGTCGCCCATCGCTTGGTAGTGGGCCTTGCGGGTGGCCGGCAACAGGATGCCTTCGTTCTTCAACGCACTGCGGTTTCCCCACAGCATCTGTTGCAAGTACGTGGTTCCCGTCTTCGGCGCACCGACGTGCAGGAAGACGCGCTCAGCCATCTCGTCCCTCGGGGGTACGGGTTCGGGTCGACGAAGAGTCGCACGGTCAGCATGCCGCACCGTAAAGCCAGGGTCATGCGCGGGAGCGAGTGTTCACCGCCTGGCTACCGGGCTGCCGTATTCCCGCAACCGGCCGCTACCCACAGGGTCATGCGTCCGCGGTGTACGCGGCGATGGTGCGGTCGGTCGCGCCCTTGGCCTCCTCCGCGCTGACCCCGGACGCCTCGTGCGCGGCTCCCCAGGCCTGGCTGCTGGCCGTCATGAACTCCTTCGCCTCGGGCGTCTGCAGCAGCTCGGCAGGATCCTGGGTGTAGTCCTCGCCCTGCAGGTGCGCGGCCAGGCCGAGCAGGGCGAGATCCCAGCCGACGCCGACGGCCCCCGGGCCGAACTGCTGCCAGAAGTCCGGGTCGGCGTCGACGACCATGTGCTCCAGCTCGAAGGCGGTCTCCTCGCTGCTCACCTCGGCCAGCCGCACCTCCACCGCCGAGGCCGGGTTGTCGCCGAAGATCCAGCTCACCCGCAACAGCTTCGGCGGTTCGCAGCGCTTGATCTCCCCGCCGGCGTTGCCCTCCAGCTGGTACGTGCCGCCGAGCTGCAGGTCGCCGCTGACCGGGGCGAGCCAGCGGGCGATGCGGTCCGGGTTGGTGCAGGCGTCCCACACGTCGTCGATGACGGCGTCGTAGGTGCGCTTCATGAGCACCGCGCGCCCGGCGTCCTCGCCGGCGTCGCGGCTGCCGAGCTCGCGGTGCGCCCGGTTGAGTTGGTCGAGCATTGTAGGTCACGTCTGGTCCCCCTCGTCGGTCTCGGTTGTCTTGCGGCGCTCGCGTTTCCCCCGGGCCAGCTCGGTGCCCAGGGCGTCCAGGCGCTGGTCCCAGAACCTGCGGAAGCGCTCCAGCCACACGTCCACCTCCTGCAGTGGTTCGGCGTCCACCGCGTAGAGCCTTCGGGTCCCCTCGGCCCGCACCGTGGCGAACCCGTTGTCCCTGAGGACCCTGAGGTGCTGCGACACGGCCGGCTGCGAGATCCCGAACTCCGCCCGGATGACGGTCGTCACCGCGCCGGAGGACTGCTCACCCTCGGCGAGCAGCTCGAGGATGCGGCGCCGCACCGGGTCACCGAGGACGTCGAGCGCGTGCATGGCGACACAATATTAGGCTCGGCTTATATAGGTCAAGCGCAAGCAACTCGCCCGGCGTATCCTGGAGGAGGCGAGAGTGCGGTGAGGGACATGTCGCGACGACAGCACAGGGTGCTCCTGGTGCGGGAGTGGGACGAACAGCTGTCCGGCTCCGGCTGCTGCGGGCGGCTCGGCAGCGAGGTCACGAGCGTGATCGACGGTGACGGCGAGGATCCGTACGCGTGCGTCCGCGGTGACATGGAGCGGGTCGGTGAGGTGTACCGCGCGCTACGCGACAGGTTCGACGAGGACGAGCTCGAGGTGACCGTCGTCGACCCGCGGAACACCGTCGCGCTGTTGCCCGCCATCTGGCGCGACGCGAGGCGCCGTGGCATGTCGGTCACGGCGACCCTGCGCCAGCTGAACGCCGCGACCGCGGCATGCGCCGTGGTGGTGGACGGCAAGGTGCTCACCAAGGTGGTCGACCCGGCGCGCGCGGTGGCGGAGGTCGAGGCCGACCTGCTCGCGCGGGCGTAGGTACCTCAGCCCGGCTGCCGCAGCGGCATCCCTGCTGCCTCGTACACGGCGTCGAGCGCCGTCATGTTGGTGATCGCGTCCGCCGGCGGGGTGAGGACAGGTGTGCCCGTGGCGATCGCGTGGACGAACGCGTCCAGCTGGTAGGCGTACGTGGGCCGGCCGGGGAACTGCTCGACCCGGCGTCCCGTCCTGGTGCGGACGACGAAGCGGTGCCACATCTGCGGACCGAACGGGTTGAAGATCCGTAGCTCGCCCTCGTCGCCGACGGCGCGCGCGGAGGCGCGGAACAGGTCCTTGGACCACATCGAGCACAGCCCCGTGCCCGAGTGCCCGGCGGGGAAGCTCAGCTCGAACCGCATGGCGCGGTCGACCTCAGGCGTGCGCAGCTTCGGCGTCGCAGAGACGACGGTGGGCTCGCCACCGCCGAGCAGCCGGAGCAGGTGCAGGACGTAGCAACCGACGTCCATCATCGCGCCGCCGGCGAGACTGTAGTCGTAGCGGATGTCGCCGAACCGCGGCAACGGGAAGCACAAGCTGGCCGAGACCCGGCGCAGCGCCCCGAGCTCGCCCGAGTCGACCACCTCCTGCGCCCGCCGGGCGAACGGGTGGTACCGGTAGTGGAACGCCTCCATCACCACCAGGCCCGAATTCTCCGCGGCCGCCGCGACCGTACGTGCCTCGTCCGCGTTGGCAGTGAACGGTTTCTCGCAGAGCACGTGCTTTCCCGCATCGAGCGCGGCGAGCGTCCACCGCCCGTGCAGCCCGTTGGGCAGTGGGTTGTAGATCGCGTCGATCCGCGGGTCGTCCAGGAGCGCCTGGTAGTCGTCGTGCACCGTCGGGATGTCGTGCCTGTGCGCGTACCGGTGGGCCCGGTCGCGGTCGCGTGCGGCGATCGCGGCGACGGTGACGTCGTGGTTGTCGTGGGCAGGGCGGAGGAGCGCGGCGGGTGTGATCCGCGCCGCACCGAGGACACCGATCCGCAGCGCGTCGGTCCGTGTCGGCATCCGCTACTCCTCACGCACGCCCTGTACGACCGGCCGAGGATAGCTCGCTGGCCGGTGTGGTTGCTAGCGCGCCGGGCCGGGCGCGGCGGACGGCACGGCGGCGAGGTCGCCGACCGCGGACGCGAACGACTCCCAGCCGTCGTCGTGCACCCGCACGCTCGGGATCTGGATGACGTCGACGAGGCCGCCGAGCCGCTCCGCGACCTTGGCGGCGAGCTGGTGGTGCGGTGCCGCCGTACAGAACGCGTCGAGCACCTCGTCAGGCACCCGGCTCGCCAGCTGGTCCCACTGCTGTTGCTTCACCAGCGCGCGCAGCTCGCTCTGCAACTCGCCCCAGCCGTGGTGCTCGAGGACGGGGCGGTACGCGCGCGTGGAGCCGTAGAACGCGACGCGCGACCGCGCCCACTCTCGTGCCTGCACGACGTCCTCCTCGGTCGCGCCGGTGGCGATGAAGCCGCCGCCGAGCACCGTGAAGTCGCCGAGGTCCCGGCCCGCCTTGGCGGCACCCGCCGTCAGCCGCGGCCAGACCATGTCGCGGATGTACTCGGCGGTGACGAACGAGTGCAGCCGCACGCCGTCGCACAGCTCGGCGGCGAGTTCCAGGTTGTACGGGTTGACCGCCGAGATGTCGAGCCTGACCTTGCCGTGCTCGGACGGGCCGAGGTCGAACTCGGGCGTCATGAGGCTCAGCGAGTAGTGCCGGCCCTCGTAGCTCAGTGGCTCGCCGTCCTGCCAGGTGCGCCAGATCGCCTGCAGGGCAAGGAGGTAGTCGCGCAGCTTCGGGCCAGGAGCCGCCCAGTCGCTGGCGAAGCGCTCCTCGACGTGCCGCCGCACCTGCGTGCCGATACCGAGCCGGAAGCGCCCGCGCGAGTAGTCGTCCAGGTTCCGCGCCGAGTACGCGACCACCATCGGACTCCTGGCGAACGCGATGGTGACCGCCGTCGCGAGCGTCGGCCGGCTCGTCTTCGCGGCCGCGAGCGTCATGGAGAGCAACGGGTCGCGACGGATCTCGGAGTCACAGATTCTGTCCACGCCGGCACGTTCCAGCTCGGCGGAGGTCGTCTCGACCTCGTCGAGCGGGATCGAACGCAGACTGGATTCCACCTGCATCGGCATCGCCTTTCCTGATCGGTTGGGTGAGCTCCCGGTGTTGGTTGTCAGCTCCGGGGACGTCTTTGCATAGACTGCGTGGATGCCCGAGGAGCGACGCGCGGATGTGGTGCAGTCCCTGCAGCGAGGACTTGCCGTCATCAAGGCGTTCACGCCCAAGCATGCGAACATGACCGTCAGCCAGGTAGCCGAACGCACCGGCTTGACCAGGCCCACCGTGCGGCGGGTCCTGATCACGCTGGAAGACATGGGTTATGCGCGCTACGACGGTCGCGCCTACTCGCTGAGCCCACGGGTGCTCGAGCTTGGCTACGCGTACCTGTCGTCGGTACACCTGTGGGACGCCGCGTTCCCGATCATGGACGAGATGAGCGGCAACCTCGGCGAGAACTGCCTCGCCGGCGTCTTCGACGGCACCGACGTCGTGTGTGTCGCGCGCACCACCAAGCGGATGGTCACCGTCGCCGTCTACATCGGCGGCCGGATACCTGCGTTCGCCACCTCGCTCGGTCGCGCGATCCTCGCCTACCTGGAACCGGCCGAGCTCGACGACTACTTCGCCAACGCGGAGCTGAAGCCGGTCACCCGCCATACGGTCACCGAGGAAGTGGCGCTGCGCCGTGAGCTCGCGAAGGTACGCAAGCAGGGTTGGTCGATCGTCGAGAACGAGCTCGAGGAAGGGCTGACCTCCGTAGCGGTACCCGTCTTCGGCACGGGTGAGCGGGTCGTTGCGTCGTTGAACATCTCGGTGCACGGCAACCGGCTCAGCAGGAAGCGGGCAGAGCAAGAGGTGCTGCCCGCTCTGCAGGAGTGCGCGAGCCAGGTGAGCATCCTCTTCGGCGCACGGCTCGTCTTCGACGCCAACCGGCCGGTGAGCGAGTACTGAGACGCCTTGCGCGACCGGCACACCCGGCCGTCGCGGCCGTAGCAAGTCACCAGCGACCGAACGTGTCGCAGGCAGCACCTGCCCGCGGCAGTGCCTGCCCTGGCGTTGACACGTACGTAACACGGGGCTAACTTTACTGCACGCTCTACGGTCAGTTGTACGCATCCCGTACAAACGTTTGGGGGACGGAATCAGACGGAGGCAGTGCAATGAAGAACGCCTTGACCCGCGGGGGCCTTGCTCTCGCTACTGTGGCTGCGCTATTCGCAGCCGGTTGTGGCAGCGGAGAAGAAGCTTCCTACCCGGACCGCGACATCACGTTCATCGTTCCGTACGCGACAGGCGGCTCGACGGATCCGCTGTCGCGGCAGTATTCCGAGCTGTTGGGGCGTGAGCTGGACACCAAAGTCGTAGTGCAGAACAAGGACGGCGGTTCGGCGACGATCGGCACTGGCGAGGTCGTGAAGGCGAAGGCGGACGGCTACACCATCGGGCTGTCGTCGAACTCGGCCCTCTCGTACCAGCCGACGATCAACGACAACCTGCCCTACGACAGCCCGGACGACTACCAGCCGATCGTGAAGCTCGTCGACCTGCCCAACGTCATCGCTGTGCAGGCGGACTCGCCGTGGAAGTCGTTCGACGACCTCCTCGACCATGCGAAGAAGAACCCGGGCAAGGTCCGCGTCGGCACGTCCGGCGAGAAGACCGCGCCCGACCTGACGATCCGCGAGCTCAACCGGAAGGCGGACGTCGACTTCACCCCCGTGCCGTTCACCGGCGGTGGCGGCGAGGCGCTCACCGCGCTGCTCGGTGGCAGGGTGGACGCCGTCTCCGGCTACGGGCCCTCATTGAAGTCTCAGGTCGACGCAGGGAAGCTGCGCGTCATCGGGACGTTCTGGCCCAAGACCTACAAGATGTTCCCCGAAGCCGACTCCATCGTGCAGGCCGGCTACGACGTCCAGTTCCCCGCGGCCTACTACGTGATCGCGCCGAAGGGCATGCCGGCGAACGTGCGGAAGACACTGGTTTCCACGTCACGCGAGCTCGTCAAGGACCCCAAGTTCGAGCAGTTCATCGAGGACAACGGCTACCTGCTCGACGTGCAGACGGAGAAGGCGGTCGACAAGGAGCTGGCCGACTACCGCAAGAGCTTCGAGGAGCTCAATGAGCACCTCGACGAGTAGCGACCGGCGGCTGGACGGCAAGCGCCGCGGCCGGTTCGTGGTCGGCGCCGTCACGTTCGTCAGCGCGGTCGCGTACACGATCGAGGCGTTCCGGCTGTCGTTCGGCACCATGGGCCAACCAGGTCCTGGGTTCTATCCCCGGGTGGTGGGCATCGGTCTGCTCGCGGTGTCCCTGCTTACGTGCCTGGAGGCGCTGCTCACCAGGAGCGTCAGCGGGTCGCTGATGCTGCCGACGGGTTCGGCGCGGCGCAAGGTGCTGATCGTGCTCGGCAGCATGGTGTTGTACGTCGTGCTGCTGCCGGTGTTGGGGCAGTACATCGTCAGCTCGGCGTTCTTCGTCGGCATGCTCCGCCTGCTGGGCAAGATGTCCTGGCTCAAGGCGGCGATCGGCGGCGTGGTGCTGGGTGTCGCGATCTCGGCGTTCTTCCTCGAAGTGCTCGCCGTTCGGCCACCGACCGGTCTGTTGTTCGGGTAGGCCGCCGACGTGGGTGCATTCGAGGGTCTGCTCTACGGGCTGCAGTTGCTGCTGTCGCCCGAGCTGCTGCTCGCTGCGCTGATCGGCGCGCTGGCCGGCACGGTGATCGGCGTGCTGCCCGGCCTCGGCCCGGTGGCCGGCGCCGCGCTCGTCCTGCCGTTGACGTTTACGCTCGAACCGGCCGCGGCGCTGATCATGATCGCCGGCATCTACGCCGGGTCGATGTACGGCGGTTCCACCACGGCCGTGCTGCTGAACATGCCGGGTGAGGCGGCGTCGGTGGTCACCACCATCGACGGGTACAAGATGACCCAGCGGGGCCGTGGTGGCGTTGCGTTGAGCGTGATGGCCGTGGGGTCGTTCATCGCCGGCACCATCGCGATCCTGCTCGTCATGTTGTTCTCCCCGGTGTTGGCGGACGTGGGGATCGCGTTCGGTCCGCGGGAGTACCTCGCGCTTACGGTGGGCGGCCTGCTGCTGCTCGCGCGCATCTCCGGTGGCAGTGCGATGAGCGGCTTCTTCCCGATGGTGCTCGGTCTCGCGCTCGCCACGGTCGGGCAGGAGAAGGTTACCAACGCCTACCGGTACGTGTTCGGCATGGACGACCTGAGCCTCGGCATCGACCTGGTGCCGGTCGCGATCGGTCTGTTCGGCATCGCGGAGATGTTCCGGCTGATCGCCGGCGACCAGGGCACGGTGCCGCGGCCGGCGAAGATCCGGCTGCGCGAGCTGGTGCCGACACGTGCCGAGTGGAAGCGCGCGATCGCGCCCTGGGGGCGCGGATCGGTCATCGGCTTCCTGTTCGGGCTGCTGCCAGGGCCGTCGGCGACGCTGTCGAGCTTCGCCTCGTACCGGGTGGAGAAGGCGGTCTCCAAGCACCGCAAGGAGATCGGCGACGGCGCGGTCGAGGGCGTGGCAGGGCCGGAGGCAGCGAACAACTCGGCGGCCATGGGCGGCCTGGTTCCGGTATTATCCCTCGGCCTGCCGTTCTCCGCCACGTTCGCGCTGATGATCTCCGCGATGATCGTGCAGGGCATCCAGCCGGGCCCGCTGTTGATCAGCGACCACCCGGACGTGTTCTGGAGCCTCATTGCGGCCATGTACCTAGCCAACATCATGCTGCTGCTGCTCAACCTCCCGCTCGTCGGTGTGTGGGTGAGCCTGCTGCGGATTCCGCAGGGCATCCTGCTGCCGGCGATCTTCGTCATCGCGGTCGTCGGCGCGTACAGCGCGCGCGAGAACATGCTCGACCTCGTGGTGCTGCTGGCGATGGGCGTCATCGGGTACTTCCTGCACAAGCTTGACTTCAACCTGACCTCGCTGGTGATCGGCCTGGTGCTCGGTGGCTTCGTCGAGAAGCACCTGCGCGAAGGTCTGTTCCTCAGCCGCGGCGACGTCGGCTACTTCCTCAGCGGCACGATCGCGCCGACGCTGTGGGCGATCGTGCTCGTGGTGCTCGTGGGCGGTACGGCGTGGCGTCTGGTGCGACGCAGGCGCGCGGTACGGGACGACGAGGGAGACACATGCGCGTCGGCATGATCATGCCAAGGACGGCGGACGACGGCTCGGCCATGCGCACGGAGACCCTCGCCGAGGGAGCCCGCCGTATCGAGGCGTGCGGGTACGACGGTGTGTGGGCCTTCGACGCCCTGAACCGTGGGTTCACGCTGCCCGACCCGCTCATCGCCGTCGCGGTCGCGGCCACGGCGACGAGATCCGTGGAGGTGGGTACGTGTGTGCTCCAGCTGGGGCTGCGGAACCCGGTGGAGACCGCACACCGCGTCATCACCACGCACCTGGTGTGCGGTGACCGGTTCACCCTCGGCGTGGGCGCGGGATCCACGCGGTCGGACTTCGAGGCGTTCGGCACGCCGTACGAGGAACGCTTCGCCAGGTTCGAACACAGCCTGACGACGCTGCGCGAGCTGTGTGCGGGCAGGGCGATCGGGCCCGTCGACCTAACCCCGTGGGAGCCGACGCTCGGTGGCCCGCCGCTGCTCATCGGGGCGTGGGGCAACGGCCGGTGGATCGACCGCGCGGCGACGGAGTTCGAGGGCTGGATCGGTTCCGCGGTCAGGGGCGGCCGGCTCGCCGAAGGTGCTGCGCGTTACAAAGACGCTGGTGGTCGCAGGGCGATGGCCACCAACATCACCGTCGACCTCACCGGTCCCGACGTCCCCCTTGCCGGCGGTGAGCCGTTCTCGTTGGTGTGCAGCCCGAACCAGGTGCGCGAGCGACTGGCGTGGTTGAGCGACGTGGGCTTCGATGACGTGGTGCTGCGTACCGCTGAGCACACCGAAGACAACCTCAGTGCGATCAGAGAGTTGGTGCCATGATGTCGGTCGACGTGACCATGGCGAGCGGGATCGCGGAGATCACCCTGAACCGCCCCGATGCGATGAACGCCATCGACCCGCAGATGCGTGCCCGGCTGCGTGAGGTGTGGCGGCAGCTGGACGAAGATCCGGACATCGCCGTAGCCATCCTCACCGGGGCGGGGGACCGCGCGTTCTGCACCGGCTCCGATCTGAAGCGGACGCCACCGCCGCCGCAGTCGTACGCGGAGCTGACGTTCGGCTCCGGGGAGTCGACGCACCTGCTCGCCGGGCTGGACACCGACAAGCCGTTGATCTGTGCGGTCAACGGGTTCGCCGTCGGTGGCGGTCTGGAGCTTGCACTCGCCTGTGACATCAGGATCGCGTCCGACAACGCGCAGTTCGGCCTCGCCGAGGTGCGGGTCGGCAGCATCCCGGGAGCCGGCGGCACCCAGCGGCTGCCGCGGATCATCGGCGAGTCGATGGCGATGCAGATGTTGCTCACCGGCGAGCGCATCGACGCGACGCGCGCGCTCGAGGTCGGACTGGTCAGCGAGGTGCACACCACGGACGGTCTGCTGCCGCGGGCACGCGAGCTCGCCGAGCGCATCACGGCGAACGCTCCGCTTGCGGTGAACGCCGTCAAGCACCTCGTGCGGCGCGGCCGCGACATGCCGCTGCCTGAGGCGATCGAGATGGAGAGCTACGTCTGGGGACTGCTGCGGGACACCGAGGACCGCATCGAGGGCAGGAAGGCCTTCCAGGAGAAGCGGCGTCCCGTCTACAAGGGCAGCTGATGTACGGGAGGTGAGAGGAGCGTTGGTGGAATCGTTGAAGGATCGGACAGCCATCGTCGGGGTCGGTGCGACTCCACAGGGGAAGCTACCTGGCAGCACACAGCTGAACCTGGCCGTGGACGCGTTCAAGGCGGCAATGGACGACGCCGGCCTGGCCAAGGACGAGATCGACGGGTTGCTCACCTTTCCCGGCACCACGGCGCCGGAAGGGCCGCTGAACTACCTGCGGCTCGGTGAGACACTCGGCATCGACCCGGTGGTCACCGGCAGCATGTCCATGGGTGGCGGCACCGCCGGTGCGCTCGTGCACACGGCGGCGATGGCGGTGGCTACGGGCGCGGCGACGAACGTGGCGTGCGTCTTCGGCGATGCGGCGAAGACAGGCGGTTCGCGGTTCAGCCGTGCCTCCGGCTGGAGCGACTCGTGGGGGATCTGGGGCATGATGGGCGCCGCCGCGAACAGTGCCGTCGCGGCGAGCAGGCACATGGCCCTCTACGGCACCACGAGCGAACAGCTCGCCGAGGTGGCGGTCGCGTGCCGGTACCACGCGTCGCTCAACCCGAACGCCGTTATGCGCAAGCCGATCACCGTGGCCGACCACCAGGCGTCGCGGTACATCGTGGAACCGTTGCGGTTGCTGGACTGCTGTCTGATCAGCGACGGCGGTGTCTGCATCATCGTCTCGTCGGCGGACCGCGCGAAGCACTACAAACAGCCGCCGGTGTACCTGTCCGGTGTCGCCCAGGCCTATACGGCGCAGACGCTGGAGAAGCCGGACTGGTGGTACGTCCCGCACCAGAAGTCCGCTCTCGACCGGGCGTACGCCATGGCCGGGGTCGGGCCGCGCGACGTCGATGTTGCGCAGCTCTACGACAACTTCACCATCAGCGTCCCGCTGTGGCTGGAACACGGCGGCTTTTGCGACGTCGGTGAGGGTGGCTCGTTCGTGGAAGGTGGCCGCATCCAGCTGGGTGGCGAGCTGCCGGTGAACACGGCGGGCGGGAACCTCTCCGAGTCGTACATGGAGGGTTGGCTGCACATCGTCGAGGGTGTGCGTCAGATGCGCGGCGGCTGCGGGGAGCGGCAGGTGCCTTCGGCCGAGGTGTGCCTGGTCACCGGCCGCGGTATGACGTTGAACTGCTCGACCGCGATGATTCTCAGCAAAGGTGGGCTGTGACGATGGCGGGTTACGACAAGCCGTTGCCGGAGATCAGTGAGGCGAATGAACCGTTCTGGAGTGCTCTTCGCGAGCATCGGCTGGTGATGCAGCGGTGTAGCGAGTGTGCGCACATCCGCTACCCGATCAGCCCGTACTGCGCGCAGTGCCTCAGCGGCGGGTTCGACTGGGCAGAGCTCAGCGGTGACGGGGAGATCTACTCGTACATCGTCTTCCACCAGGTCTACAACGAGGCGTTCGCCGACGACGTGCCGTACAACGTCGCTCTCGTGCAGATGTGTGAGGGGCCACGGATGTTCAGCAACATCGTCGGCGTGCCGAACGACCAGCCACGGGTGGGTGATCCGGTCAGCATCACCTTCGACGAGGTCACCGACGAGGTGACCCTGCCTCGCTTCCGGCTCACGGCGGCTGCCGGTGCCTGAGCCTGGCTCGGTCGAGGTCGGCGCACTCGAAGGTCTGCGGGTGCTCGACCTGGCCGGGCAGATGGGCAACTACTGCGGCAAGCTCTTCGCCGAACTGGGCGCAGACGTCGTACTCGTGGAGCCGCTCGACGGCTCGCCTTCACGTCGGCTGCCGCCGTTCGCCGGCGACGAGCCCGGCGTCGAGAACAGCCTGACGTTCTTCGCCCACAACACGAGCAAGCGCGGCGTCCAGCTGAACCTGGACACCGCGCGCGGGCAGGAGATCCTGCGCGAGCTGGCAGCCGACGCCGACCTGGTGATCGAGACCGAGTCGCCTGGGACGATGCGCGAGCGCGGCCTCGACCACGCCTCGCTCGGCGCGAAGAACCCCGCCCTGGTGACGACGAGCATCACCGCTTTCGGGCAGACCGGTCCGTACGCCGACTATCCCGCCGACGACCTGACCTGTCTGGCCATGGGCGGGCTGCTGCAGCTGGCCGGGTATGCCGACGGCCCGCCGGTACGTCCGGCGGACGACCAGGCGTACGCGGTCGCGAACCTGTTCGCCGCCGTCTCTTCGATGCTCGCGGTGACGGGTGCGGAGCTGACCGGCAGGGGCCAGCACGTCGATGTCTCCGTGCAGGAGTGCGTGACGATGGCGCTGGAGAACGCCGTGCAGTTCTACGACCTCGAAGGTGTGGTCCGCCGGCGGCATGCGGGGCAGCAGCGCAGCGCCGGCTACGGCGTCTTCCCTTGCGCCGACGGCTACATCTACCTGATCGGCGCCGGTATCGGCGGCAACAGGTTCTGGCGCAACCTGGTGGCGTGGTTGACCGCCGAGCAGGTCGACGGCGTCGAGCAGCTCGGTGGCGACGAGTGGGACGCCAGGGAGTTCGTCGAGTCCGAGGCGGCGAAGTCGACGTTCGCCGCGGTGTTCGAGCCGTACGCTCGTGCGCGCACGAAGGCGCACCTGTACGAGGAAGCGCAGCGGTGGCGGGTTCCGCTGTGCCCGGTGAGCAGCCCGGCCGAGGTGGTGCGGAACCGGCAGCTCGCGTACCGCGAGTTCTTCGTTTCCATCCCCGCGTTCGGCCGTTCGGGTGTGCAGGTGCCTGGCGCTCCGTACGTCCTGTCGGAGACGCCTTGGCGGCTGCGTGGTCTGGCGCCGTCGCTCGGGCAGCACACCGACGAGGTGTTGAGCGCGGCGGGTTACGCGGACGAGCTGTCGGCGCTGCGGGTCGAGGGAGTGATCGAATGACAGCGCTACCGCTGAGCGGCATCAGGGTGGTCGACTTCTGCTGGGTGGGTGCGGGCTCGTTCGCGACGAAGATCCTCGCCGACCACGGCGCCGACGTCATAAAGATCGAGAGCAACAGCAAGATCGACGGCATCCGGTTGAGCCCGCCGTTCAAGGACGGCAGGAAGGACGTCAACAGGAGCGGCTACTTCGCCGACCGCAACACGAACAAGCGCAGCCTGACGCTGAACATGAAGACCGACGAGGGGCAGCAGCTCGCCCGCCGGTTGGTCGCGAGTTGTGACGTCGTATCGAACAACTTCACGCCGGGCGTGATGGAGCGCTTCGGGCTCGGCTACGAGCAGGTGCGCGAGATCAACCCCGGCGTGGTCTACCTGGCCATGTCCATGCAGGGGGCGGCGGGACCGGAGCGTGACTACCTCGGCTACGGGCAGACGATCGGCGCGCTGGTTGGCCTGCATCACCTGACCGGGCTCCCCGGGCATCCGCCTGCGGGCACGGGAACCAACTACCCGGACCACGTACCGAACCCGTGCCATGCGGCGTTCGCCGTACTGGCGGCGTTGCGGCACAAGCGGCGTACGGGTCGCGGGCAGTTCGTCGACATCGCGCAGACCGAGCCCACGATCGCCATGCTGGCGCCTTCACTTCTCGAACACACCGTCAACGGCCACGATCCCGGTCCGCTCGGGAACCAGCACCGGTCTTATGCACCGCACGGCGTGTACCGGTGCAGCGGGGAGGACAGCTGGCTCGCCATCTCCGTGACGGACGACGATGCGTGGCAGAAGCTGCGTACGGTGCTCGGCATCGACGACGCGCAGTGCGTTTCCGACTGGGCGGACGCGGCAGCGCGATGGCGCGACAGGGACACTTTGGACGACCTGCTCGCGCGGCTGCTGGCCGACAGGGACGCGGCGGAGACCGCCGACCACCTGCTGCGAGCGGGGGTCGCCGCCGGCGTCGTGCAGTCCGTTGCCGACCTGGTTGACGACGACCCGCAGCTGCGCTGGCGTGAGCACTGGGTACGCCTGGACCATCCGGAAATGGGCGAGACGCTCTACAACGCGCCGCCTTTCCGGTTCTCCGGCACTCCGACCAGGTTCGAGCGGCCGGCGCCGTTGCTCGGTCAGCACACCAGGGAGATCTGCCGTGACGTGCTCGGGCTAGCCGATGCCGAGATCGACCGGCTGACCGAAGCGGGTGTACTCACATGACGGGGACCACGGCGAGCACCAGGATCGCGGCATGGGCCGCGTCCGTACCACAGCGTGCGTCGGACGACGCCTTGGTGCATCTGGTGGCGCGCGCTTTCCTCGACACGTACGCCGTGCGGCTCGCGGCGAACGGGCACCCGCTCCGCGACGTACTCGAACGGTACGCGCCAGGTGGCGAAGGGCCGGCGACGGACTGGTCGTCCGGCCGCAGGCACACCGCAGAGGCGGCCGCCATGGTCAACGCCTCGATGGCCCATGTACTCGACTACGACGACGTGACCAGCCCACTGCGTGGGCACCCGACGGTCGTGCTGCTGCCCGCGCTCGTCGCCGTCGCGGAGGAAGAGGGCGCCGACGGCCGGCAGCTCGCCGCGTCGTACGCGGTCGGCTTCGAGGTGATCTGCAAGCTCGCCAAGGCGTTCGCGGTCGAGCACTACGCGGCGGGCTGGCACTCCACGGCGACCATGGGCGCCATCGGCGCGGCCGCAGGTGCGAGCCACCTGGCCGCCCTGACGGCTGCGGAGACCACCCATGCGGTAGGCGTCGCGGCGGCGCGGGCTGCGGGGACGAAGGCGAGCTTCGGCACGATGACGAAGTCGTTCCAGGTCGGTGCCGCCGCGGCGGAGGCCGTGCGTTCGATGCGGTTGGCGCAGGCCGGTCTGACGGCCGCCGAGCAGGCACTCGAGGGGTCGGTCGGCGGCTTCGCCCCGCTCTACGGCGGCGCCGGCCACGTGGAAGCGCTGGCAACCGAGCTGGCCGGTCTCGGCGCCGGCTCGGGCGAGCTGGCGTCCAGCGGGCTCGACGTGAAGAAGTACCCCTGCTGCTACGCGACGCACCGTGCGCTCGACATCATCCTCGACCTCCGCAGTGAACACCGGCTGCCACCCGCCGACGTCGAACGCGTCGTAGTGCGTACGAACGAGGGCGGTATCGCGCCACTCGTGCACCATCGCCCGCAGACCGGGCTGGAGGCGAAGTTCAGCATGGAGTTCGCCGTCGCGACGGCGCTGCACGACGGGCTGCCCAGGCTCGCGACCTTCCGCGACGAGAACGTCCGCCGTACCGAGCTGCAGGAGTTCCTGCCGAAGGTGACCGCCACCGACGACGCCGGCCCGCAGTGGCCGCGGCTCACGGAGGTCTGCGTCGAGCTGGCCGGCGGCCACACCGTGCAACGCAGTGCGACGCAGCTGCGCGGGAGCGCGGAGAGTCCGCTGACCGACGGGGAGCTGCTGACGAAGGTCGACGACTGCCTGCGGTACGGCCGTTCTGCCACCGCCGCAGAACGGGTCGGCGAGCTCGTGTTCGGCTGGGGCGACCGCCGTGTCGGCGAGTTGCTCGGCGATCTTGTGGAGGCAACGCGATGAGGAGCGATCACATGTCCGGAGCCGGTGTCCCCGAGGAAACCACGCAGCTGCGTGCCCGGGTTCGCGACTTCGTCGACGACGAGCTGCTGCCGCTCGAGCCGGAGATCATAAGGAACGAGCTGCACGCGTCCGCGCGCGAGGAGCCGTTCCAGGCCGAGCCCGGCGTCTCGTACCTCTACGACCCGATCGGCGACATCCCGCCCGAGACCTGTGAGCGGCTGCTCGGCGCGGCCAGGGAACGGGACCTGTGGGGTCTCGACGTGCCGCCGGAGTTCGGCGGCAAGGGCCACGGTGTGCTGGCCAAGAACGTGGTCATCGAGGAGATGGCGAAGACCGTGGTCCCGTTCGTGCTGCCGCCGGACTCGCCGAACCTGCACTGGCTGCTCGCGGCCGCGTCGGACGAACAGCGCGTGCGGTACCTGGAGCCTTACGGCCGCGGCGAGATCACCTCCGGCGTGGCGATCACGGAACCGGGGGCCGGTTCGGACGTGTCCGGCATCTCCACCCGGGCACACCGCGACGGCGACCGATGGGTGCTGAACGGCAAGAAGAAGTGGATCGGGAAGGCGGACTGGGCAGACTTCCTCATCGTGGTCGCGGTCACCGACCCGGACAAGGGTTCGCGCGGCGGCATGACCGCGTTCCTCGTCGACCGTGGCACCCCGGGCGTGACCGTGGAACGGCGGTTGCCGACCATCTCGAACTACCGGCCCTGTGAGGTGCGCTTCGACGAAGTCACCCTGGACGGCGGCCAGGTGCTCGGTGAGGTCGGCAACGCGTTCATCCCCATGCAGAACAGGCTCTCCGTCCGTCGGCTGGAGATCGCCGCGCGCTGCGTCGGCGCCACCGAACGGTTGCTCGACCTGCTGCTCAAGCACGCCGAGCAGCGGGTGACGTTCGGTGAGCCGCTGGCCAAGCGGCAGACCGTCCAGAACTGGATCGCCGACGCCGCGATGCGGCTGCACGCCTGCCGCTTGGTGAACTACGACGCGGCGCGCAAGCTCGACGCGGGGGTCACGGACATCAGGTACGAGGCGTCGATCGCCAAGGTGATGGGCACCGAGCTGCTCGACGACGTCGCCGACTGGTGCCTGCAGGCGCACGGCGCGATGGGGCTGGGCAAGGACCTGCCGATCGAGTACTACTACCGGCTGGTGCGTATCTGGCGGATCGTCGAGGGTGCGTCGGAGATCCACCGCGTCACCATCGCCCGCCGCCTGCTGCGCGACGGGGTGCCGACCTAGCCCGGCGCGCAGGGGCTGGCTGGCGGCCGCCACCCGACCTAGACTCTGGGGGGCAACAGCAGCGTCGCTGGTTGGGGGTGACGGGTGGCTCGGGCATACGTCGTGGGCACCTTCGACACCAAGGGCACGGAGCTCGGCTACGTGGCCGACCTGATCCGCGCGGCGAGCGTGCCGGTGACCACCGTCGACGTCAGCACCACGACCGACACGGCGGGCGCCGTGGACGTTCCCGCGCGCGAGGTCGCCGAATGCCACCCGGGTGGCGCGGACGCGGTGTTCACCGGCGATCGCGGTGAGTCGGTCACCGCGATGACGGAGGCGTTCCGTCGGTTCCTCGCCGCGCGCAACGACGTCGGCGGTGTGCTCGGCATCGGCGGCTCGGGGAACACCGCGTTGGTGACGCCGGCGATGCGGGAGCTCCCCGTCGGCGTGCCGAAGGTGATGGTGAGCACGCTCGCCAGCGGCAACGTCGCGCCGTACGTCGGTGCGAGCGACATCGTCATGCTGCACTCGGTGACCGACGTCGCGGGCCTGAACCGGATCTCCCGAGTGGTGCTCGGCAACGCGGCGCACGCACTCGCCGGCATGCTGGCACACAGACCGCCGACCGGTACCGACAAACCGGCGATCGCGCTTTCCATGTTCGGCGTCACCACGCCGTGCGTGACGGCCACCGTGGACCGGCTGCAGGCCGACTACGACTGCCTGATCTTCCACGCCACAGGCACCGGCGGCAACGCGATGGAGAAGCTGGTCGACGACGGCTTGGTCTCGGCCGTGCTCGACGTGACGACCACCGAGGTGTGCGACCACATTGCCGGTGGTGTGTTGAGCGCAGGCGAGGACCGCATGGGCGCGATCACTCGTACGGAGGTGCCGTACGTCGGGTCGTGCGGTGCTCTCGACATGGTGAACTTCGGTGCGCGTGACACCGTCCCCGAGCGGTACAGGGATCGGAACCTGTACGTCCACAACCCACAGGTCACGTTGATGCGCACGACACCGAGGGAGTGCGAGCAGATCGCCGAGTTCATCGCGGCGAAGCTCAACGCCTGCCAGGGCCAGGTGCGGTTCCTGCTGCCAGAGGGCGGCGTCTCGATGCTGGACGCGCCGGGGCAACCCTTCCACGACCAAGAAGCCGACCAGGTGCTCTTCGACACGTTGGAACGGCTGGTCGAGCAGACCGAGCGGCGCCGGCTGGTGCGGGTTCCGCACAACGTCAACGACACGGAGTTCGTCGACGAGCTGGTGACGGCGTTCAGGGAAGTCGTCACGGTCTGACTGCGAGAGAGACGGTGGGGCATCGATGCCGAGGTTCGACAGGTCCGAGTTGGTGGCGCGCTACCAGGACATGGCCGCCCGCGGTGAACCGATCGTCGGCGGCGGTGCCGGCACGGGACTCTCCGCGAAGTGCGAGGAAGCCGGCGGCATCGACCTCATCGTGATCTACAACTCCGGCAGGTACCGGATGGCCGGCCGCGGCTCGCTCGCCGGCCTGCTCGCGTACGGCAACGCCAACGACATCGTGGTGGACATGGCGCGCGAGGTGCTCCCGGTCGTGGATCACACGCCCGTGCTTGCCGGGGTGAACGGCACCGACCCGTTCATGATCACCGACAGGTTCCTCGGCGAGCTGGCCGGTCTCGGCTTCGCCGGTGTGCAGAACTTCCCCACCGTGGGCCTGATCGACGGCGTGTTCCGTGCCAACCTGGAGGAGACCGGGATGGGCTACGTTCTCGAGGTCGAGATGGTCGCGGCGGCAGCCGCCGCCGACCTGCTCACCACCCCGTACGTCTTCTCGGCGGCCGACGCCGAGGCGATGACCGCTGCGGGCGCCGACATCATCGTCTGCCACATGGGGCTCACCACAGGCGGTGCCATCGGTGCGGAGACCGCGAAGAGCCTCGACGACTGCGTGCGGCTGGTGGACGAGTGGTCGTCGGCCGCGCGTGCCGTACGCGACGACGTGCTGGTGCTGGTGCACGGCGGCCCGGTGTCGTCGCCGGACGACGCGGCGTACGTGCTGTCGCGCACGTCGTACTGTCACGGCTTCTACGGCGCCAGCAGCATGGAGCGCCTGCCGACAGAACGAGCACTCACCGAGCAGACGCGTATGTTCAAGCAGATCGACGTCCGCACCGGGCAGTGACCGGGGCGGCCAAGGAGGGAGACGACCGTGGCAAGAGCATATGCGAGTGGCGTGGTGAACGCGTCCGCCGACGAGGTGTGGTCGGTGATCCGCGACTTCAACGGCCTGTCCGGCTGGCACCCGGCGATCGAAGGAAGCGAGATCACCGAGGGCACGAACGACATCGTCGGTGCCGTACGGACGCTGGCACTCGCCGGCGGTGGGTCGGTGAGTGAGCGGCTGCTCGCGGTCGACGACACCGACCGCACCTACACCTACGAGTTCACCGATCCAGGGCCGTTCCCCGTACGTACCTACCGGTCCACGATCCGGGTCGCGCCGGTGACCGACGCGGGGGCAGCCTTCGTGGAGTGGAGCTGCTGGTTCGACGCCGAGGCTGCGGACGAGCCCAGCCTGGCCAAGCAGTACGCGAACGGCGTCTACGCGACGGGAATCGGTGCGCTGCAGTCGCGTTTCGAGCGTTGACCTCGGGTGCTGGCCCTGTCGTGCCCGGCGTGGGACGATCGCCAGGTGGCCTGCGATGCCACGCTGTCGACGTCATGGAGGTACCCGCACGATGAGCAACCGGACCGTCCAGTTCACCGCGATGGCCGACGGAACCGCGGAGGACTACGCGTTTCTCGAGCAGTTCGAGTCCGCTGAGCTGGAACGGTTCCCCGATCGCGTGCTCGGCTGGTTGCGGGCGATGGACGAGCCGACCGGTTACCTGGTGACCCGGCTGGAGCACAGCCTGCAGTCGGCCACCAGGGCGCACCGGGCGGGTGCGGACGAGGAGTTCGTCGTCTGCGCGCTGCTGCACGACATCGGGGACGTCATCGCGCCGGCCAACCACTCCGAAGCGGCAGCGGCGGTGCTGCGGCCGTACATCAACGAGCGGAACTATTGGATCATCAAGCACCACGGCCTTTTCCAGGGGTTCTACTACTTCCATCACGTCGGGCTCGACCCGAACGCGAGGGACAAGCACCGCGACCACCCGCTGTACCAGGCGACCGTGGACTTCTGCGAGAACTACGACCAGAACTGCTTCGATCCGGCCTACCAGTCCGAGTCGCTCGGGTTCTTCGAGCCGATGGTCAGGAGAGTGCTTGCGCCGAGCCGGACCCGCTCGCCGCAGTAACCACCAGGGAGGGTGCCGCAGTGTCCGTTCCACAGGTGTCCGCAGCCCGGATGCAGGAGTTGGTGACCGATCTGGGGCGAGTGGGGGAGCAGCCCGAGGGTGGTCTCGTCAGGTTCATGTACGACGGCGCCTGGCAGCAGGCGGCCGAGCTGCTCGGCCGCCGGATGGCCGAGGCCGGCCTGCAGGTACGTACCGACGCCGTCGGCAACGTGTTCGGCCGGCTGGAGGGCACAGAGAGCGACGCCACGGTGCTGACCGGCTCGCACTTCGACACCGTGCGGCTGGGCGGTAAGTACGACGGAGCGCTGGGCGTGCTCACCGGGATCGCCGCGCTCGAAGCGCTCCGCAAGAGCCTCGGTCGGCCGCGGCGGTCGCTCGAGGTCGTCGGGCTGTGCGAGGAGGAGAGCAGCCGGTTCGCGGCCAACTTCTTCGGTTCCCGTGCGATGCTCGGCATGGTCGGCGACGACGAGCCAATCGGCACCGTGGACGCCGAAGGCACGACACTGGCCAGCGCGATGGTGGAGGTGGGTCTCGACCCGCAGGCGATCGGCGACGCGCAGCGCGACGACGTCGAGGCGTTCGTGGAGCTGCACATCGAACAGGGCCGGGTGCTCTACGACGAAGGGGTCCGTATCGGGGTGGTCACGGCGATCACCGGGCTGCGGTGGCTCGACATCACGGTCACCGGCCGGGCCGACCACGCCGGCACCACGCCGATGGCGTTGCGCTGCGACGCGATGCAGGGCGCCGCGGAGATGACCCAGGCGCTCACCGCGCACGTGGAGTCCGCGGGCGCGCCGGCCGTGGCCACCTGCGGCGCCTGGCAGGTGCTGCCGGGCGGCACGAACATCGTGCCCGAGCAGGTGAACTTCTCCGTCGACCTGCGGCACCCGGACGCGCGTACGCTGCAACGGCTGGCGGCGCAGATCGGCGAGCTGTGCGCGACCATCGCCGACCGTCGCGGTCTCGACCTGGTGGTCAAGGACGCGAAGAACGTCGCACCTGCCCCGCTGGACGAGCACATCCGCAACCGGATCGAGGCGGCGGCCGTGGAGCACGGCCTGCGGCACCGCGCGATCCCCAGCGGCGCCGGCCACGACAGCCAGCTGTGGGCCCGCCGGCTGCCGACGGCGATGATCTTCGTGCCAAGCGTGGACGGCCGTTCGCACTGTGCCGCCGAGTACACCTCGCCGGAGGACTGCGCGGTCGGTGCGTCGGTCCTCGCGAGCACCCTGCGCGACCTGGCGTACTGAGGGTTACGCGACGAGCTGGCCGCGGGCGACGGTGACGGCGTGGCCGCGTAGCTCGACCCGGTCGCCGTTGAGGCGTACGTGCACCCGGCCGCCGCGGGCGGAGAGCTGTTCCGCGGTGAGCTCGTCGCCGACGCGGGGTGCCCACCAGGTGACCAGGCAGCAGTGCGCCGACCCGGTGACCGGGTCCTCCGGGATCCCGGACTGCGGTGCGAACATCCGCGAGACCACGTCCGCCGTTCCGTCGCCGGCGGCCGTCACGATCAGCCCCGTCGAGCCGAGGGCCGAGACCGCGGCGAGGTCGGGCTCGACCTTCCGCACCGTGGCCGCGTCCGCGACCTCCGCGAGCAGGTAGTGGCGTCCCTCGCCCGCGGCCTGCACCGGCACGCCGATCGCCTGAGCGATGGCCGTCTCGTCGGCGGGCTGGTCACACGGGTCGGTCGGCCAGTCCATGACGACCTGTTCGCCGTCGCGCCGGCAGACCAGCCGGCCACTACGGGTGTCGAAGTTGACCGTCAGTTCCGCGAGACCGCGCTCGAACAGCGTGTGTGCCGCGGCGAGCGTTGCGTGGCCGCACGCGTCGACCTCCACGGTCGGCGTGAACCACCGCAACCGCCAGCCGTCGCCTTCGGGGAAAGTGAACGCCGTCTCCGACAGGTTGAACTCACGCGCCAACAGCTGCATCCATTCCTCGTCTCCTGGCGCGTCGAGAACGAGTACCGCAGCGGGATTCCCCGCAAACGGCCGCTCGGTGAACGCGTCGACGACTGTGTACGGCTGCTGTGTCATCCGCTGGCTCCCGAACCGGTTGGCTGCGCGTAGGACCGCAACCCAGCGTAACGCCGGGCCGGCACGGACGGCGATCCGTCAGGCCCGGTGCGCGACGCGGCCGCCCTTCATTACCAGCACCGGGTTGGCCAGGGCGGTGATGTCCGTGGTGGCGTTGCCTGCCACCACGAGCACGTCGGCGTCCTTGCCGGGTTCCAGGCTGCCCTTGCGGTCCGCGACGCCCAGTGCCTGCGCGCCGTGCAGCGTCGCGGCGCGCAGCGCCTCCACCGGCGAGTAGCCGCCCATCTCGACGAGGTACGCGGTCTCCTTCGCCGCGGGGTGTTCCGCCCACGCCAGGTGCATGGCGGTGCCGATGTCGGTGCCGATCGCCACCTTCACGTCGTACTCGCGGGCGTACCTGATCACGCGTTCGCTCGCCTGTACCAGTTCGCGGCCCTTCTTCAGGAACGGCGCCGGCAGGTCCTCGGCCGCGGCCACCGAGGTGAACGCGCCGATCGTGGGGACAAGGAAGGTGCCCTGCTCGCGCATCTGCTTGGCCAGCTCCGGGGTCAGCTGGTTGCCGTGCTCGACGGTGTCGATACCGGCGTCGAGCACGGCCCTGATGCCGTCCTCGCCCTCGGCGTGCGCTGCGACGGTGAGGCCGCGCTCGTGGGCGGTATCGATGGCAGCCCGCAGCTCAGGGACGCCTGAACTGGACGTCCTCAGGCGTCTGCCTGAGCGAGTAGACGCCGCCGGTGGCCATCACCTTGAGGTGGTCGGCGCCTGCCTTGATCTGCGACCGCACCGCCGTACGGATCTGGTCGATGCTGTCCACCTCGATGCCGAACGCGCAGCCGTGCCCGCCGGTGATCGTCAGGTGCGTGCCGCACGGCCGCACGTCCGGACCGTCGACCCACTCCTGCGCCACCGCATCGCGGATCGCCAGCGAGATGCCGTGCGGCGACGAGACGTCGCGCACGGTGGTGACGCCGTGCCGCAGGATCGTCTGCGCATTCCTGACGCCCTGCAACGTCGCCGCGGGCACGGGCATGGCGAGGATCGCCGCGACCGGATCGGCGGACGCGTCGAACGGTAGATGGACGTGGCAGTCGACCAGGCCGGGCAGCACGGTCGCGTCGTCCAGCCGGACCGCGTCGGCCGGCAGCTCACCGGCTCGGCTGGCCACCTCGGTGACCACGCCGTCTTCGACGATGAGTACGGCGTCCTGCACCGGGGAGGCACCTACCCCCGTCGTGCAGCCAGCGCGCGCTGATCACCAGTCGACTCATCGGGCATTCTCCTGACTGATCGGTACGTGGGGTGGTTCCTCGTCGCCGACCGCCGCGGTCGCGAGCGAGAAGCGTGAGGTCTCCGGCAGCTTCAGCACCGCCACCAGGCACACCAGGCCGAACACGACCAGGTAGAACGCGGGCGCGATGGGCGTCTCCGTACGGCTGATCAGCGACTGCGCCACGAACGGTGCGGTGCCGCCGAACAGCGCGTACGCGACGTTGTAGCCGAGCGCGGAGCCGGAGTAGCGCACGTGCGTGGGGAAAAGCTCGCACATGCTCGGGCCGAGCACGGCCGAGATCCCGGCGAGCGGCACGATCATCAGCAGCTGGCCGATCAACGCGCTGAGCATGCCGCCCTGGCCGGCGAGCAGGTAGCCGGGGACGGCGAGCAGCACGATGCCGATCGTGCCGACCACGATCACCGGTCGGCGTCCGACCCGGTCGCCGATGCTGCCGGCGATCGGGAGCAGGCAGGCGAGGATGGCGACGGCAGCGCTGCTCGCGATCAGCGCCGTGGCCTGCGAAAGATGGGCATGCGAGGTGAGGAAGGTGGGCATGTAGCTGGTGACGGTGTACGAGCCGACCGCGTTCAGCGACGCGATGGCCAACACCAGCAGCACCGCGCGCCTGTGGTGCGTCAGCAGTGTCCGCATGGGTGAGCGCTCCACCGTGCCCGCTTCCTTGACGGCGCGGAACTCCGGGGTCTCCTCGATCTTCATCCGCAGGTAGAGACCGACGAGGGCCAGCGGCAGCGCGAACAGGAACGGCAGCCGCCAGCCGTACGCGCCGTACGCCTGTTCCGACATGCTCGCCGACACCCCGAAGACGACGAGTCCGCAGATGGCGAACGGGAACACACCGGTCGCCATGGACAGCGTCGCCCACAGCCCGCGCCGGTGTGGTGGCGCGTACTCGACCAGGTACGTGGACGCTCCGCTGAACTCACCGCCACCGAAGAACCCTTGCGCCAGCCGTAGCACAAGGAGCAGCAGCGGTGCGGCGATGCCGATCGACGCGTACGTGGGCAGCAGCCCCATCAGCGCTGTGGCGATGCCCATCAGCAGCACGGTGAGCGATAGCACCGGCCGGCGGCCGACGCGGTCACCCAGCCGGCCGAGCAGGATGCCGCCGAGTGGGCGGAGGAAGAAGGTCACGCCGAAGATCGCCAACGTGCCGAGCAGGCCGACAGTTGCGTTGCCGGCAGGGAAGAACGTCGTCGCGATGACCGCGGCGCTGTACCCGTACACCGCGAAGTCGTACCACTCGACGAAGTTGCCGATGGACGCCGCGACGAGGGCTTTCCTCGCCATCCGGCGGTCCTGGGGTGGTGGCGTCGCCATGCTCATCCGCATAGCCTCCTGTCGGAACGCGTGGCCCAATAATTGACTGCACACTACTGTGAAGTCAATTGTTCGTTCCGAAATACTCGATACGTGGACGTAACGAGACTGGAGGAGACGTTGGCGCGTAGGTATTCGATGGCGAAGCGTGCCGAAGCGCGTGACTCCACGCGGCAGAGCCTGCTGGCCGCGGCCACTCAGCTCATGATGGACAAGGGCACTGCGAACATCACCATGCTCGCCGTCGCCGAGCTGGCGAACGTCGCACCGCGCACGGCGTACAACCACTTCGCTTCGGTCGACGCCCTGCTCGCCGCGGTGATGGCGACGATCAACGAGGAGTTCTCCGCACTCGCGCCGGCCCCGGTCGACACGGTGGAGGTCTCGCCGGAACGGGTGCTGCGCGAGCTGGTCGCACAGTGGTTCGACGAGCTCACCAAGCAGGACAGCAGGCTCAGCGCGTTGATCACCATCCGCGACTCGGCGGAGCTGGACGAGGCGCTCGCCACCGCCCGCGAGCTCAGGATCCAACGGGTACGCCCCGTGCTCGCCCTGGCCGAGGAACGCGGCCAGCTCCGAGTACCGCTGGACGACGCCGTCGCGATGGCGTACGTACAAACGAGCTACCAGTGCTGGGTCGCATTGGTGCGCCAGCTAGGCATGAGTTCACCAGACGCCGCCGAGCTGGTCACCTCGTCCATAGCCGCATTCGCCTTCAAGCGGCGGCCACGACGCGCGGGCGTCGGCGCGGGGTGAGAAGGTGACAGGCATGACGAACAGCGCTCGTGGGGTGGCTCTGGTCCGGCCGCCGGCCGGGTCTTTGGCCGACGGCATCGTGACGCACATCGAACGGCAGCCGGTGGATGTCGAGTTGGCCGGTCGGCAGCACAAGGAGTACGTCGCCGCGCTCGGCGGCGCTGGCTGGTCGGTGCGTGAGGTGGAGCAGGCGCCCGCGTGTCCCGACTCGGTCTTCGTCGAGGACGCCGTGGTCGTCGTCGGGGACGTTGCTGTGCTGACGCGGCCGGGGGCGGAGGAACGCCGCGGCGAGCTGGCCGCGGTGGCCGACGTGGTGGCTGGGTTGCCGCTCGAGGTGCATCGGATCGAGGCGCCTGGGACCCTCGACGGCGGTGACGTGTTGCAGATCGGCGACACCTGTTACGTCGGTCGCGGCGGTCGTACGAACGGTGCCGGGATCGCGCAGCTGCGTGCGATCGTCGCGCCACTCGGTCGGCGGGTGGTGCCGGTGCCGCTCGGCCAGGTGCTGCACCTGAAGTCCGCGGTCACCGCGCTACCCGACGACTCCGTCGTCGGGCTGGCGGACCTGGTCGACCAGCGGCTGTTCCCTTCCTGGCGCGACGTCGAGGAGCCGGCCGGCTGTCACGTGGTGCCGCTCGGCGACGGCGCCCTGCTGATGGCCGCGTCCGCGCCGCGCTCCGCCGCGTGGTTCAGCGACCTCGGGTTCGACGTGGTGGCTGTCGACATCAGCGAGTTCGAGAAGCTCGAAGGCTGCGTTACCTGCCTCTCGGTGCTGGTGCCGTCGGTCAGTCGCAGCTGAGGCCGCTCACCAGCAGGGTGAGTGCGGTGTCGAGCGGTTCCTCCAGCTTCGTGCCGTCGTCCTTGAGCCACTGCTCGTACGCGGCGATGCAGACACCGAGGAACGCGTAGGCGATGGCCTGCGGCTGCATGCTGTCCTTCGCGATGTCGAGACGCCGTGCGACGAACTCCGCGACCACCTCGCGCCAGGCGGCGTAGCGCAGCGTCGAGTGCGCCTGCAGTGTCGGTACTTCCAGGATCAGGCGCATCCGCCGCCGGTGCCAGGGTGCCTCGACGTCGGGGAACCGGTTGAAGTCGAGCACCGCGTCGTGCAGGGCGGTGAGCAGCGGCTGGTCGGCCGGGCGCTCGTTCAGGTAGCGGCGCATCCGGTCGAGCTCGGCGTCGAAGTCGCCCCACACCACGTCGTTCTTCGACGAGTAGTAGCGGAAGAACGTACGGCGGCCGATGCCTGCCGCCGCGGCGATGTCGTCGACCGTGGTCGCGTCGAAGCCGCGTGAGCTGAACAGCTCGAGCGCGACGTGTGCCAGCTCCGCGTGCGAGGTCACCGCGGGTCGGCCGCTGCGCACGCCGGCAGCACGTGGCTCACTGCGCTCGATCATGCGCTCCTCCTCGCCGGCGTTGCGGACCCCGTCCTACCCACATCGTTCCACCCTGATCTCTTCCCATTAGGCACTGAGTGCCATAACTTAGTCCCACGGGCCGGTGACGTCCCTGGGCCGGCTCGTGTGTCGCCGTCAGGAGGTGCGCCGTGACCGTGCAAGATACCCTCACTACGCCCAGCACGCCCGCCCTGGAAGTCGACGAGGACCTCGTCGCCGACGATCAGTTGGTCGAGGAGGTCTCGATCGACGGGATGTGCGGCGTCTACTGATGGCCGCCGTAACCGCCGACTTCGACCTCGACCAGCCGTACCAGCTGCACCCCAGCGTCTCGGTACGCCCGGAACGGTTCGGCGCGCTGCTCTACCACTTCGGCACCCGCCGGCTGTCGTTCCTGAAGAGCAGCACGCTGCTCGGAGTCGTGCGTGCGCTCGACGAGCACCCGTCCGGCCGCGCCGCGTGCACCGCGGCGGGGGTGCCGGCCGCGGAGCTGCCCGCGTACGAGCGGGCGCTGGCCAGTCTGGCGGCGTCGACGATGATCGAGCCGAGGAGCGAGTCGTGACCGGCCGGCTGGTGGACGAGTTCCAGTACGGGCTGGACGCGCCGATCTGCCTCACCTGGGAGCTGACGTACGCCTGCAACCTGGCGTGCGTGCACTGCCTGTCGAGCTCCGGCAGGCGCGACCCGCGCGAGCTGTCCACCGCGGAGTGCGAGCGGGTGATCGACGAGCTCGAACGCATGCAGGTGTTCTACGTGAACATCGGCGGCGGCGAGCCGACCGTGCGACCGGACTTCTGGCACCTGGTGGAGTACGCCACGACGCACCACGTCGGCGTGAAGTTCTCCACCAACGGCGTCAAGATCACCCCGGACGTCGCACGCTGGCTGGCCGGCAGCGACTACGTGGACGTGCAGCTCAGCCTGGACGGCGCGACCGCCGAGGTGAACGACGCCGTCCGCGGCGGCGGCTCGTACGAGACCGTGCTGCGTGCGATGGACAACCTTGCGACCGCCGGGTTCCGCGGGTTCAAGATCTCCGTGGTGGTGACCCGCCAGAACGCCGGCCAGCTGGACGAGTTCAAGGCCCTCGCCGACAGCTACGGCGCGCAGCTGCGGCTGACCAGGCTGCGCCCGTCCGGGCGCGGTGCCGACGTCTGGGACGACATGCACCCGACGGCGGAGCAGCAGCGCCAGCTCTACGACTGGCTGCTCGACCACGGCGAGCAGGTGCTCACCGGCGACTCGTTCTTCCACCTCGCCGGTTACGGCGACGCACTGCCCGGGCTCAACCTGTGCGGTGCGGGCCGGGTGGTGTGCCTGATCGACCCGGTCGGCGACGTGTACGCGTGCCCGTTCGCTATCCACGACGCGTTCCTCGCCGGCAACGTGCGCGACGAGGGCGGCTTCGCCACCGTGTGGCGTGAGTCCGAGCTCTTCACCGAGCTGCGCAGTCCGCAGACCGGTGGCGCGTGCACCAAGTGCTCGGCGTACGACGCCTGCCGCGGTGGCTGCATGGCGGCGAAGTTCTTCACCGGGCTGCCGCTCGACGGCCCGGACCCGGAGTGCGTCAAGGGTTTCGGCGAGTCCGCGCTGTCCGCACGCGACCCGGCCGGCGTGCCGCGGCCGTCCGGCGACCACTCGCACACCGGTCCGGTGCGCGGGCAACCGACCGGGCCGGTACCCGTGGTGATCGGCCGGCGGCCGGACCGGGCCTGTGACGAGAGCCCGCTGGCCGGCGTGCAGCGCTGAGGACCGATCATGCGGCTGACCGAGACGGTGGCGACAGGGGGTAGGCGAGCGCCGTCTCGGGTGGTCTTCGGTCCGCACGTGACCAACCTGGGCAGCGGGCGGGCGTTCTCGCGCCGGCACACGGCGTACTACGAGCGGCGGGCGGCCGGCGGCGCCGGCGTACTCGTCACGGAGACGGCGTCGGTGCACGCCGACGACTGGCCGTACGAACGGGCGCCACTTGCGGCCGAGTGCGAGCCCGGCTGGCGCGAGATCGCCGCGGCGTGTGAGCCGTACGGCACGGTGGTGCTCGCCGGCCTCGGGCACGCCGGTGGGCAGGGTTCGAGCGCGTACTCGCAGTCGGTGCTGTGGGCGCCGTCGCGGTTCCCCGACGCCAACACCCGTGAGCTGCCGGCGGAGATGGAGCAGCCGCAGATCGACGAGGTGGTGGCCGGGTTCGCCGACGCCGCGGCGGCCGCCGTGCGCGCGGGGCTCGCAGGCGTCGAGCTCGACGCCGGTGCGTTCTCGCTGCTGCGCCAGTTCCAGTCGGGGCTGAGCAACCTGCGCGGCGACGAGTACGGCACGGACAAGCTGCGCTTCACCCGGGAGGTGATCGCCGCGGTACGTGAACGGCTGGGCGCGGAGCACGTGCTCACGCTGCGGATGTGCTGCGACGAGCTCGCGCCGTGGGCGGGCATCACACCGGACCACGCGGCCGAGCACGTCGACGCGCTCGCCGACCTGGTCGACCTGCTCGTGGTCGTGCGTGGCGGGCCGTACTCGACCTCGGCGTACCGCCCGGACGCGCACACCCTGCCCGCGTTCAACCGTGAGCTGTGCCGGCAGCTGCGCGCGACAGCGGACGGGCGTACGCAGGTGGTGCTGCAGGGCAGCGTGGTCGACGCCGCGGACGCGGAGGCGGCGGTCGTCGACGGCGTCGCCGACCTGGTGGAGATGACCCGGGCACAGATCGCCGAACCGCGGCTGGTGGCGTTGCTGCGCGACGGACGCGGTGCACAGGCGCGGCCGTGCGTGCTGTGCAACCAGGCGTGCCAGGTGCGCGACGCGCGCAACCCGATCGTCAGCTGCATCGGGGAACCGGGCAGCGGACACGAGACAGAAGAGCGGGCCATCGACGCCGCTGCCCGGGACGTGCTGGTGGTCGGCGGCGGGCCCGCGGGCCTTGAATGTGCCCGCGTGGCGGCGTCCTCCGGGCACCGGGTGCGGCTGGTCGAACGCGCGCCGCGGCTGGGCGGCGCGTTGCGTGCGGCCGCGGTCGGTCCAGGGCGTACGAGGCTGGCGCTCCTGACCGACTGGCTGGCCGCGGAGTGCCGGCGGCTCGGCGTGGGCGTCCGGCTCGACACCGAGGCGACGGCCGAGACCCTCGACGAGGCAGCGGCGTCCGGCACTGCCGTGGTGCTCGCCACCGGGTCGCGGCCACGCGTGTCCGACGGCACCGACGCGCTCGGCGTGCTCGAACGGGGCGCGGAGACCCTGCCCGACGGGCCGGTCGTCGTGCACGACCCGGTCGGCGGACCTGTGGGTGTCGGTGTCGCCGAGTGGCTCGCAGAAGCGGGCAGGGAGGTCGCCATCGTCACCGGCGACCCGGTAGTCGGCACGCTGCTGTCGCTGACCGGCGACCTGCCCGACGCGAACACCCGGCTGCAGCGCGCGGGGGTGCGGCGCGAGCTGCGCGCGCGGGTGGTGGAGCGCGTCGTCGATGGTGTGGTCGTCGAGGACGTCTGGACCGGGGAACGGCGTACGGTGCCCGGCGCGGTGTTCGTCGACTGCGGGCCGCGGCTGCCCGAGGAGACGCTCTACCTCGCCCGTCCAGGCACGACGCGGGCCGGCGACTGTGTGGCGCCACGCACCGCGCTCGAGGCCGTACTCGAAGGCCGCAGGTGCGCAGCACGAATCAGCGACGAGCGCGAGCTCGTAGGGGGAATCCACTAGCACGCGATACGAGGAGGTACGCGATGGGCAGGTTGGACGGCAAGGTGGCACTGGTCACCGGGGCCGCACGGGGACAGGGACGAGCGCACGCGCTCACGCTCGCCCGCGAGGGCGCCGACATCGTGGCCACCGACATCGCGGACCAGATCGCGACGGTGGAGTACCCGATGTCCACCCCGGACGACCTCGCCGAGACGGTCGCCAAGGTCGAGGAGCTGGACCGGCGCGTGCTCGGCATCCAGGCCGACGTAAGGGAGCAGAAGCAGCTCGACGAGGCGGTGGCGCGAGGTATCGCCGAGCTCGGGCAGATCGACGTCCTCATCGCGAACGCCGGCATCCACAATCTCGCACCGTTCTGGGAGATGTCCGAGCAGATGTGGGACGACATGCTCGCCGTCAACCTCACCGGTGTGTGGAAGTCGGCGAAGGCCGTGGCACCGCACATGATCGAGCGCGGCAAGGGTGCGATCGTCATGACGTCGTCGGTCAACGGCCTCGAGCCTGGCGCGAACTACGCGCACTACGTCTCGGCGAAGCACGGCGTGATCGGCCTGATGGGCACGTGCGCACTCGAGCTCGCGCCGCACGGCGTACGGTGCAACGCCGTGTGCCCTGGCGCGATCGACACCGGCATGACCAACTGGCAGGGCGCGTACGACATGATGGCCGGCCATCCCGGCGGCACCCGTGCCGACCTGGAACGCGGCGGCCGGCACTTCCACGCCCTGAAGGGGCACGGCTTCATGCCGCCCGAGGTCATCGCCAACGCCGCGCTGTGGTTGGTCTCGGACGAGGCCTCCGCGGTGACCGGCATCGCCGTACCCGTCGACGCCGGACACACCGTCCTGCCCGGCTTCAACCACGCACCAGTCGAGTAACCACACCAGAGCCGGGGGACGGAAGGGAGCACGCAATGGGGCGTGTGGAAGGCAAGGTCGCATTCGTGACCGGCGCCGCCCGTGGCCAGGGTCGCAGTCATGCGGTGCGGTTGGCCGAGGAAGGCGCGGACATCATCGCAGTGGACATCTCGGAACCGGTGCCAGGACTGAAGTACGCGACCGCGACGGCCGAAGACCTGGCGGAGACCGTGAAGGATGTGGAGGCGCTCGACCGCAGGATCGTCGCCAGCGAGGCAGACGTACGGGACCTCGACGCGTTGCAGGCGGCGGTCGCCGACGGCGTCGCCCAGCTCGGCCGGCTCGACATCGTCGCGGCCAACGCCGGGATCTGCACCATCCAGACCTGGGACGCCGTGACACCGCAGGCGTGGCAGTCCACGCTGGACATCAACCTCACCGGGGTCTGGCACACCTGTGTCGCGGCGATCCCGCACCTGATCGACGCCGGCGGCGGCTCGATCGTGATCACCAGCTCGACAGCGGGCATCAAGGGACTGCCGTTCCTCGCACCGTACGTCGCGGCGAA
The DNA here is from genome assembly GCA_009379825.1 of Streptosporangiales bacterium. NCBI lineage: Bacteria > Bacillati > Actinomycetota > Actinomycetes > Streptosporangiales > Streptosporangiales bacterium. Next base: position 26,522 of record WHTA01000024.1, on the reverse strand, counting down.
GCACGGCGTGGTGGGCATCGCGCGGTCGTTGGCGAACGAGCTCGCGGAGCACCACATCAGGGTGAACACCGTGCACCCCACGGGTGTGGACACGCCGATGGCCGAGGGTCTCGGCGGCCTCAACCCGTTGATCGAGTCGAGCCCGACGCTCGGCCCGGTCTTCATGAACACCTACCCGGTGGAGATGGTCGACCCCAGGGACATCAGCAACGCCGTGCTGCACCTCGCCTCCGACGAGGCGCGCTACGTTACCGGCGTGATGCATCCCGTCGACGCCGGCAACACCATCCGCTGACCCGACTACATCGAGAGGAGCACGCAATGGGGCGTGTAGAAGGAAAGGTTGCGTTCATCACGGGGGCGGCGCGGGGGCAGGGCCGTAGTCATGCGGTGCGGCTGGCGGAAGAGGGCGCGGACATCATCGCGGTCGACATCTGTGCGCAGGTCGACTCGGTGCCGTACGCGATGTCCACGCCAGACGACCTGGCACAGACGGTGAAAGAGGTCGAGGCGCTCGACCGGCGCATCATCGCCACCCAGGCCGACGTACGCGACTTCGGGGCGCTGCAGGCCGCCGTCGACGACGGCGTAGCGCAGCTCGGCCGGTTGGACATCGTGTCCGCGAACGCCGGGATCAACTCGCTGGGGCCGGCCGACGAGCTCGCCGAGCAGACCTGGCAGGACATGATCGACATCAACCTGACCGGGGTGTGGCACGCCTGCAAGGCTGCGACGCCGCACCTGGTCGCAGGCGACAACGGCGGTTCGATCGTCATCACGAGTTCGGCGGCGGGCCTGATGGCGCACCCGAACGTCGCGCACTACACGTCCGCCAAGCATGGCCTGATCGGCCTGATGAAGACACTCGCGCTGGAACTCGCGCCCAAGTCGATCCGGGTGAACGCGATCTGCCCGACGACGGTGGGCACCGAGATGATCCTGAACGAGCCCACCTACCGGCTCTTCCGGCCCGACCTGGAGTCGCCGACGGTCGACGACGCCGTCGAGGCGTTCATGACGCTCAACGCGCTGCCGGTCAAGTGGGTCGAGGCCCGCGACATCAGCAACGCGTTGCTGTTCCTGGCATCCGACGAGGCGCGCTACATCACCGGAGTGGCGCTGCCCGTCGACGCCGGCTGCGTGATCAAGTGAGGAGGCACCACCATGGGCAAGCTTGACGGCAAGGTTGCTTTCATCACGGGGGCGGCGCGGGGGCAGGGCCGCAGTCATGCGGTGCGGCTGGCGGAAGAGGGCGCGGACATCATCGGTGTCGACATTTGCGGGCAGATCGACACCGTGCCGTATCCGATGTCCACGCCGGACGACCTGGCGGACACGGCGAAACAGGTCGAGGCACTGGACCGGCGGATCGTCGCCCGCGAAGCCGACGTACGCGACCGTGGCGCGTTGCAGGCCGTGTTCGACGCCGGTGTCGCGGAGCTCGGTCCGGTCGACATCGTGCTGGCCAACGCGGGCATCGCGCCGTTGTCGCTCGATCCGCAGGAAGCGGAGTGGCAGGACGTCGTGGACGTCAACCTCACCGGCGTGTACCAAACGGTGCAGGTGGCTGTCCCGTCGATGATCGAGCGCGGTGCCGGTGGTGCGATCGTGCTGACCAGCTCGACCGCGGGACTCAACGGCATCGGCGGGAACACACCCGGCGGCCTCGGCTACACGGCCGCGAAGCACGGCGTGGTGGGACTCATGCGGTCGTACGCGAACTACCTCGCGCAGTACAGCATAAGAGTGAACACCGTGCACCCGACCGGTGTGAGTACGCCGATGGTGCTCAACGACGCGATCGGTGCGTTCATCGAGTCCGACCCTGCGCTGTCGAAGGCGATGGCGAACGCGTTGCCGGTCGACATGGTGGAGCCGGTCGACATCTCCAACGCGATCGTCTGGCTGGTCTCCAACGACGCCAGGTACGTCACCGGCATCACGGTCCCGGTCGACGCCGGCTTCACGAACAAGAAGTGATCAAGTAGGAGGCGCCATGCGCGAAGGGGCTGACGGGCTCGTGCGGGCAGGTTCGCTCGCGGAGGTACGCGAGCGGGTGGGCAGGCAGTTGGTCGGCAGGCGGCGTGAGCTGGATCTGGTGCTCGCCGCGGTTGCGGCCGGGCGCGACATCGTGTTGGAGGGACCGCCCGGCACCAGCAAGACCACCATGCTCAAGGCGATCACGTCCGACTGGGGCATCCCACTGATGTTCGTGGAGGGCAACGCCGACCTCACCCCCGCCAAGCTCGTCGGCCACCACAACCCCGCGCGGGTTCTGCGCGAGGACTACAGTGCGGAGAACTTCGTCGAGGGGCCACTGGTCGCGGCCATGCGGCAGGGCGGCTTCCTCTACATCGAGGAGTTCAACCGTGCGCCGGAAGACACCGTGAACACGTTGCTCACGGCGATGGCCGACCGAGAGATCGTGGTGCCGCGGGTCGGCGCGATCGCTGCGGCGCCGACGTTCCGGGTGATCGCGTCGATGAACCCGTACGACAACATCGGCACCACGCGGCTGTCCACGAGCGTGCACGACCGGCTGTGCCGGCTGTCCGTGGACTACCAGGACGACGAGGCAGAACGCGGCATCGTCACGCTGCGCGCGGTCGACGGCGGGGCGGGACCGCATCCGCTCGGCGACCGGCTGGTGGCCGACGCGGTCGCGGTCACCAGGGCGACGCGTACCCACGAGGACGTACGGCAGGGCAGCAGCGTGCGCGGGGCGATCGACCTGGTGCTCGTCGCGCAGCAGCTCGCTGGACTCGCCGGCCTCGCCGGGTGCGACGACGAGCGCTACCCGGAGCTGGTCTTCGATGCCATGGTGGTCGCGTTGAGCGGTCGTATCCACCTGGACGAGGCGGCGGAGGTGACACCGGAACAGGTGCTGCGGCAGATCTGGGAGGACCAGTTCGTGCTGCGGCCGGCGATGGCGGCGCCGGGGTGAAGAGCCGTCGCCGCCGATTCGCCGGTGCAGCGGCAGGGGCCGCCCCGGCAGGCGCACGCAGCGCGGCCGTTGCGCAGGAAACCGAAACAGCTGACGGAGGAACCGATGCTCTTCCAGCAGGCCAGGACCGGCCGTGGTGGCCTGGTGCTGACCGGCAAAGGTGACCGGTCCGCCAGGCAGCCGCGCGACGGCGGCGGCACGGCGGCCGGTTTCACCGAGGAGAGCGCGGAGCTGGTCCCGTTGCCCGCGGAGGGGCAGGGGCCCGACCCCGCGGTGCGGGCACGCGCGCGGCAGATCGCCGCCCGTCTCGCCGTACGTCGGCCGCGCCGCGATCCGGGCGCGCGCCGCGGCAGCGGTGAGCTGGCGAGCGTCAGGTACCGCGGTGGGTCGGACGACGTGGACCTGGACCGTACGCTCGAGGTGCTCACCAAGCGGCCGGTGCCCGACGACGAGGACATCGTGGTGCGCGAGCGGGGCCGTACCAGGCGCAGTGTGGTGCTCGCCGTAGACGTCTCCGGCTCGATGCGCGGCGAGCGGGTGCGTACGGCCGCGGCGACGGTCGGCGCGTTGAGCGCGGACCTGCGCAGGGACGACGTCGCGGTGATCGCGTTCTGGTCCGACGCCGCCGTGCTGTTGGAGCTCGGCCACCGGTTCGAGCCGCTCGCTCTGCTCGACGCACTGTTGCGGATACCGGCGAAGGGGTTGACCAACGTCGCGTTCCCGTTGCAGACGGCGGCCAGGCAGCTCGCGCGGGTACCGGCGAGGGACGCACGGGTGGTGCTGCTGTCCGACTGCGTGCACAACGCCGGGCCTGACCCGCGGCCGCTCGCCGGCCGGGTGCCGCGGTTGGACGTGCTGCTCGACGTCGCGGGGGAGCACGACGTCGAGCTCGGCAGGGAGCTGGCGGCTGCCGGCCGCGGCCGTGTGTTCCGGGTACGCACCCACCGCGACGTCGCGCCGGCGTTGGGCGAGATGTTCGGTGACTGACGAGTGGAGGTGGCGGAGATGCCGACCGTAGTGGCGACGATCTGGCCGAAGGCGGAGCACCGGCAGGCGGTCGTCGACGTGTTCCGTGCCGTCGTACCGAAGGTGCACGAGGAGGACGGCTGCGAGCTGTACGCGTTGCACGAGGCCGACGACCGGCTGGTGTTGGTGGAGCAGTGGACGTCAGGCGACGCGTTGCAGGCGCACCTGGACGGTCCCACCATCGTTGAGCTGAACGCGGGGCTGAACGGCAGGACCGAGCGGCAGGCGGACGTGGTGATCATGTCGCCGGTGCCGCTCGGCGACCCAGGCAAGGGCGTCGTGGTCGGATGAGTGCGACCGGCAGGTACCGACATCTGTTCTCGCCGCTGCGGATCGGTCCGCTGACGGTGCAGAACCGGGTCGTGTTCTCCGCGCACCTGACGAACTACGCGACGGAGGGGCGACCGAGCGAGCAGCACGCGGCCTACTACGCCGCGCGCGCCGCCGGCGGTGCCGGCTTGATCGTCACCGAGGAGCACTCGACGCACCCCACAGACTGGCCGTACGAGAAGCTCATCCACGGCTTCGATCCCGCGGTTGTGCCCGGCTACCGACGGATCACCGGCGCCGTGCACGCGCACGGCGTGCCCATCCTCGCGCAGCTCAACCACAACGGCGGCCAGGCGTCCAGCATGTACTCCCGGCTGCCGGTGTGGGCGCCGAGCCCGGTGCCCGACCCGCTGTTCCGTGAAGTGCCGAAGGCCGTGGAAGAACACGAGATCGCGGAGATCGTCGCCGGCTACGCGCGGGTGGCCGGGCACTGCATCGCCGGGGGTTTCGACGGCGTCGAGCTGCAGTGCTCGCATTCCTCCATCGTGCGCGGTTTCCTCTCGCCTGCGACCAACGAGCGCACCGACCACTACGGCGGTTCGCTGCCGAACCGCGCGCGCTTGCTGCTGCAGCTCGTCGAGGCGGTACGCGAGGCGATCGGCAGCGACCGCGCGCTCGGCGTGCGGTTGTGCGGTGACGAGCTGATCGACGGCGGCACCACGATCGACGAGGCCGTCCAGGTCGCGCGGATGGTCGAGGCGACAGGAGCGGTCGACTACATCAACACCTCGATCGGCGTCGCGACGGCCACGCTCTACATGATCGAGGCGAGCATGCAGGTGCCGCCGGGGTACGCGATGTACATCCCGAGCGCCATCCGCGCGGCCGTCGACCTGCCGGTCGTCGGCGTCGGCCGGTTCAAGGACCCGTTGCAGGCCGAACGCGCGCTTGCCGCAGGGGAGTGCGACCTGGTCGGTGTGGTGCGCGGGCAGATCGCCGACGCCGAGTTCGCCGCGAAGGCACGGTCCGGCCACGCGACGCAGATCCGCACCTGCCTGTCGTGCAACCAGGAGTGCGTAGGCCGGATGGGGCTGAACCGCTGGCTCGGCTGTATCGAGAACCCGCGTACCGGAAGGGAAGCCGTACCACTGCCGGCGCCGCGGCGCCGCGGACTGCGAGTGTACGTGGTCGGCGGCGGCCCTGGCGGCCTGCAGGCAGCGGTCACGGCCGCCGAGCGCGGCCACCACGTCACGCTGTTCGAACGGCACGATCGGCTCGGCGGGCAGGTGCAGGTGGCGGCGAGCGTGCCGAGCCGCGCCGAGTTCCTCGACATCGTGCGCAACCTGATCGCCGCGGCCCGGGAAGTGCGTGTGGACGTGCAGACCACCCACGAGGTGGACGCCGACTTCCTGCGCGCCGAACGCCCGGATGCACTGGTGCTTGCAACCGGTGCGCGTCCCGCCGAACCGTGGTGGGCGCAGGGCAACGAACGCGTCGTGGACGTACGCGACGTGCTGGAGGGCCGGCAGGCGCCGCAGGGCACGGTCGTGGTGATCGACGAGCTCGGCTTCCACCAGGCGACCTCGGTGGCCGAGCTGCTCGCCGACCGCGGCTGCCGGGTGGAGGTCGTCACCAGCGGCATGGTGGTCGGCCAGGACCTCGGCATCACCTTGGACCTCGAGACCTGGAACATGAAGGCGCACCGGCTCGGCATCCGGCAGGCCACCGACCTGGTGCCGATGGGCGTCGCAGCGCACGCCGACGGCGGTGTGACGCTGACACTGCAGCACCACCCGACGGGCACCGACCGCACACGCGACTGCGACTGGGTGGTGGTCGCCGGGCACCAGCAGCCGGCGGACGAGCTGTGGCAGGCAATGCGCGACGCGGACTTCCCCGTGCACCGCGTCGGCGACTGCCTGACGCCGCGGCGCGCGCACGCGGCCGTCGTCGAAGGTCAACGGGTGGCGGTACGGCTGTGACAGCTGCCGACCGGCCGACGGTGACCGCGCCAGGCGGCGCGGTAGCCGTCGTGTACGCTCGCGACGGTTCACCTCCGGTCGGCGCGGACGAGGCGGTCGCGGAGGCCGGTGGTGCCGCCGTCGTGGTCGGCGACGGCGCCGCGGACGCGGCCAAGCAACTGCGTACCGCGCGCCAGGTGTGGTGGCGGGAGACCGGATCCGGGCTGCGGGTGCGGGCGGTGGCCGCGTCGCTCGCCGACGCCGTAAGGGACGTGCCGCTGGTGGTGTTCCCCGCGTCGCCTGACGGCAGGGACCTCGCGCCGCGGCTGGCGGCGTGGTTGGACCGCCCGTTGCTCGCCAACGCCGTGCAGGTCGACTACGACGCCGCGACACATACGGTGCGCGCGCAGCTGTCCCGGCTGGACGACCGGTGGCAGGTGCCGGCAGCGGTTGCCGGCGCCGCGGTGGCAACCCTCGTACCTGGCGTGCGTGCAGTGGAGGAGACCGGCGACGCGCCCGCACCCGTGCCGCTCGACACGGCGGCGCCGGCGGATGACGGCGACGTCGAGGTCGTCCGTGTGGTCGACCCCGACCCGGCGACGATGGACCTCGGTGACGCGACCCGGGTGCTCGCCGCGGGTGCCGGGCTGACCGCGGCCGGCAGCAGCGACGAGGCGGCCCGTGCGGCGTACCGGCTGCTTGCCGAGGTCGCGGCGGCGCTCGGCGCGTCGGCGGGTGCCACCCGGGTGGTCACTGACGCCGGGTGGATGGACTACGCCAGGCAGATCGGCACCACCGGCGTGACCGTGCACCCTGACCTGTACGTGGCGCTGGGCATCTCCGGCGCCAGCCAGCACGTCGGCGGGATCGTGGAGCCGCAGCGCGTGGTGAGCGTGAACACCGACCCCTCGTGTCCGATGACCGCGATGGCCGACCTGGGTCTGGTCACCGATGCCAGGGCGTTCCTGGTGGAGCTGGCCCGCCGGCTCGGCGTCGCGGTGCCTGCGGAGGTGGAGCATGGTTGACGAAACGGTCGATGCCGTCGTCGTCGGCGCCGGCCCCGCCGGTTCGGCGGCAGCACTGCAACTGGCCCGCGCCGGGCGCAGCGTCGTGTTGCTGGAACGCGGGCCGTTCCCCGGGTCGAAGAACGTCTACGGCGGCGTGGTGTACGCCCGGGTGCTCGACGACGTGATCCCGCGGTGGTGGGAGGAAGCGCCGGTGGAGCGCTGGGTCGTGCGCCGCTCCACCATGGTGCTCACGCCCACGCAGTCGATGGCCGTGGACTTCCGCAGCGAGGCGTGGGGCGCTGCGCCGTACAACGGCATGACCACGTACCGCGCGAACTTCGACGCCTGGCTCGCGGAGAAGGCCGTCGAGGCGGGTGCCCGGCTGGTCACCTCGACGGTGGCCACCGGCCTGCTGCGCGACGAGACGGGGCGCGTGGTCGGTGTGCGGACCGACCGCCCGGACGGCGACCTCAGGGCGAGGGTGGTGATCGCCTGCGACGGCGTGAACTCGTTCCTCGCCAAGGAGGCCGGGCTGTTGCCGCCGGCCGACTCGTCCACGCACACCCTCGGCGTCAAGGAGGTGCTCGGGCTGCCGCCTGAACGCATCGACGAGCGGTTCGGGCTGCAGCGGCACGAGGGGCTGGACATCGAGATGCTCGGGTGCACCAACGGCGTGCCAGGCGGCGGTTTCCTCTACACCAACAGCGACACGGTGAGCATCGGCCTCGTGCTCTCGCTCGACGGCCTGGTGCAGGCGCGCACCCGGCCGGAGGCGATCCTCGCCGACCTCAAGGCGCACCCGTCCGTTGCGCCGTACCTGCGGGGCGCGACGGTCAAGGAGTACAGCGCGCACCTGATCCCCGAGGGCGGCTACGACGCGATGCCGCGGTTGCAGCACGACGGTCTGCTTGTGGCCGGCGACGCCGCGGGCATGACGCTCGCCGCCGGGCTGTGGCTGGAGGGCGTGAACTTCGCGATCGGCTCCGGGCTCGCCGCCGGGCGTACCGCCGCGCAGGCCGTGGCGTCCGGCGACGTGTCGAGCCGTGCGTTGTCCGCGTACACCAGGCAGCTGAAGGGCACCTTCGTGCTGGTCGATCACAAGCGGCTGCGCGGTGCGCCGCGCCTCGTGTTGTCGCGGCGGATGCAGCAGCGCTATCCGGGACTCGTCGGCGACCTGGTGGAGGGGATGTTCACCGTGACGAACCCGACCCCGAAGCCGGGGATGCTCAGGCTGTTGCGCCGGGCGGCGAAGAAGCACGGTGTCACCATGCGCGAGCTGGCCGCGGACGCGCTGCGCGCGGCGAGGGTGTTCCGATGAACGAGCGCTGGTCGCAGCTGTCGTTCGAGGACCGGATGGCGACGGTGGAGTTCCGGGTCGGCGAGCGCGCCCACATCACCGTCGACTCCGACATCTGCCGGTCGTGCACCACGAAGGACTGCGTGGTGGCGTGTCCCGCGAACCTGTTCGCACCCACGGCCGACGGTGGCATCCTGTTCAACTACGAGGAGTGCTTCGAGTGCGGGACCTGCTACCAGGTGTGCAACAGCGAGGGGGCGATCACGTGGACGTATCCCGACGGTGGCCAGGGCGTGGTGTTCCGACGTGGCTGATGCTCCGCTGACGCCGCTCGTGGTGGCGTGCCTGCGGCACGCCGACCAGCGTCCCGAGGTGGATCCGCTGACGGCGGCGGTGACGCGTGCGCCGCGCACTGCCACCGCGTCGGCCGCGGACTGGGGCGCGCTCGAGCACGCGCTGCGGATCGCTGCGGCGTGGTCCGGCCGGGTGCTCGCGGTCGCTGCCGGCACGCCCGCGGCGGAAGACACACTGCGGCAGGCCGCGGCCGTCGGCGCCGAGGTCCTGCGGGTGGAGACCTCTGGCAGCTACGTACGCGACATCGCCGGCGACGAGCGTGCGCTCGCGCAGGCGATCGTCGCCGGCGTGGGCACGGTCGGTCAGCCGGCGTTGGTGGTGTGCGGCGACCGTTCCGATGATCGCGGCACCGGTGCGCTGCCCGCGTTCCTGGCGCACGAGCTGGACGCTGCGCAGGCGCTCGGACTCGTGCGGCTGGCGGTCGACGGTGACCGGTTGCAGGGCGAGCGCAGGCTCGACGGCGGGCGTCGTGAGATCGTGCGGATTCCCCGCCCTGCGGTGTGTTCCGTCGAGGGCGGCGAACGCCTGCGACGCGCATCGCTGGCGGCCATCTTGGCCGCCGCGGACGCGACCGTGCCGGTGTACCGCGCAACCTCCGGCGAGGCCCCAGACGAGAGGCTGCGGCTCGGCCGGCCGCGCCCGCTGCGGCCGCGCACGCAGGTGGCGCGACCGCCGGCGGGCGACTCGCCGCGCGCCCGGGTGCTGCACCTCACCGGTGCGCTCGCCACGCACGAGCCGCCGACCGTCGTCGGGCCGACCGACGCGGCGACGGCCGTTGACGCGTTCCTCGAATTCCTCGATCGTGGCGGTTACCTACCGCAGGAGGACAGCCGCGAATGACCGGTACAGCCGTCGTGACCGGCGCCGCGCGGGGCATCGGGGCGGCCGTCGTGCACGCCCTGGTGGCCGACGGCTGGTCGGTGGTGGCGGTGGACCGGCTCGCCGACGACCCGGCACTGCCGTACCCGATGGCGACGCCTGACGAGATGGCTGCCGTCGTGCGCGACTGTGCCGACCCGGCCAGGGTGGCCACAGTGCAGGCCGACGTGCGCGACTGTGCCGACCCGGCCAGGGTGGCCACAGTGCAGGCCGACGTGCGCGACCTGGACGCACTCGCCGCCGCCGTCGACACCGCGGAGAGCACCTTCGGCGGTGTCGAGGCCGTCGTGGCGGCGGCCGGGGTGATCGCAGGCGGGGTCCCGTTGTGGGAGATGCCGCGGGCGCAGGAACAGGCGGTGCTCGATGTCGACCTCGGTGGTGTGCTCGCGTTAGCGCGGGTGGGGATTCCCGCCCTGCTGCGCCGACCGTCGCCGCGCCGGGGACGGTTCATCGCCGTGGCATCGGCCGCGGCGACCCGCGGACTGCCGATGCTCGCCGCGTACTGCGCGGCGAAGGCGGGCGTGGCCGGACTGGTGCGTGCGCTGGCCGCCGAGCTGGGTGACACCGGGGTGACGGCGAACGCGGTGAGCCCCGGGTCCACCCGTACCCCGATACTCGACGAGAGCGCACGTCTCTACGACCTGGTCTCGGCGGCGGAGTTCGCCGGCCAGCAACCGATGGCGCGGCTGCTCGACCCAGCGGAGGTCGCCGCCATGGTCGCGTGGTTGGCGAGCGCGCGGAGCAGCGGCGTCACCGGCGCCGTCGTGCCGGTGGACGGCGGGCTCGCGTTGTGAGTGCGGCAGAACCGAGCCACGTACCGTTGCCCGTCGGGTTCGGGGTCACCTTCGACCCGGGGGTGCGGTTCTTCCACGGCGGCACCGTGTTGTGGGGCGGGCACCCGTCGCGGGTGCTGAAGCTGACGACCGCCGGCCGGCGCGCACTCACCGCGTTGACCCGTGGCACGGTCACCGACCGGGCGACCGGCCTGCTCGCGCGCCGGCTGGTGGACGCGGGGCTCGCGCATCCGCGGCCGCCGGCGGCGCGGCCTTCTGTGACCGTAGTGATACCCGTGCGCGAACAGCACGACGACCTGGCGCGCTGTCTCGCCAGTGTCGGCACCGCGCACCCGGTGATCGTCGTCGACGACGCGTCACCCGACCCGGCGCCGATCGCTTCGGCCTGCGCGCGGTTCGGAGCACGCGTCGTGCGCCGCGCCGTGCCTGGGGGTCCAGCCGCGGCGCGGAACACGGCGCTGCCCGGCGTCGACACCGAGCTGGTCGCGTTCGTGGACAGCGACTGCATCGTCGCGCCGACCTGGTTGGCCGAGCTCGCCGGGCACTTCGCCGACCACATGGTCACGGCGTGCGCGCCGCGGGTCGTCGGCTGCTCGCGGCACGACGTCGACGGAGACTTAGTGCCGTCCCCGCTCGACATGGGTCCGCACGCCGCCGTCGTCGCACCGATGGGGCGGGTCAGCTACCTGCCGACCGCGGCACTGTTGGTGCGTCGTGCCGCGCTCGGCGGCGGCTTCGACGAACAGCTGCGCTACGGCGAGGACGTCGACCTGGTCTGGCGGCTGATCGATGCCGGCGGCCGGGTGCTCTACGACCCGACGGTGCGGGTAAGGCATGCCGAGCCGGAAAGTCGCCGGACGGCACTGGTGCGGCGGTTCCGTTACGGCACCTCGGCGGCGCCGTTGAGCCGCCGGCACCCGGGACGGTTGGCGCCGCTCGTGTTGCATCCGGCCACCGCCGTCGCCGTGGGACTCGCGCTGCTCGGCCGGCCGGCCGCCGCCACGCTGGCCGGGGCGGTGACGACCGGCTGGGTGGCCGCCAGACTCAGCAAACACGGAGTGCCGTGGCGCTTCGGGCTCCGGGTCGGCGGGAGGGCCGTCCAGCAGTCGTTCCTCGGCACCGCCCGCGCGGGTGTGCAGCTGTACCTGCCGCTGTTGCTGGCGCTGGCGACACTCCCGCGACGACAGCAACGGGCGGCGGCTCTCGGCCTGCTGCTCGCCGGCAGCGTCCCGCCGCGCGAAGCGACCGACCGCCTCGCGTACGGATTGGGCGTCTGGCGCGGCTGTGCACGGGAACACACCTTTGCCCCGGTGCGGCCGCTGGTGACGCGGGGACACCCCGGCGCGACGCCGTGACCTGCCACATCTGATAGGCGTGGCGGTCATGAACACCCAGCACCAGGCGACCACCTTCCCGCTGTGGCCATGCTACGCGTAGCGGTACGGCGTGAGCAGTTGATCCACGGGCGCGTAGTCGTCCGTCAGCATCCGGGCGTTGCGGGCGAGCGAGCCGACCTGTGGCTGGGTGGCCACGGTGAGCGGGTACTCGTGTCGGTCGGCGGCCCGCTCGATGGCATCGGCGGTCGGCACCCGGTCGCCGGCCAGGATGACGAAGTTCCCGCCCTCGGCGCCGTTGACGCCTCGCCCGGTGCTGATCACCGTGACCGAAGGGAAGACCGCGCGCAACGTGGCGATCTCGGCGGCCAGGAAATCCAGCGGCGGGTTGTCGATCACGTTGACCATGTACAGACCGTCCGGGCCGAGTACCCGTTCGACGTCCGTGGCGAACTCGCGCGTGGTCAGGTGCCACGGCACGCTGACGTCGCCGAACGCGTCACCGACCACGATGTCGTACGAGCCGGTCCGCTCCCGCATGATGGACGTCCGGGCGTCGTCGGTACGCACCTGCAGGCGAGGGCCGGTACGCAGCCCGAGCTGCTCGCGACCCAGTTCGAGCACGACGGGATCGACCTCGAAGACCTTGCTGTACGAGCCCGGGTGGGTCGCGGCGAGCCAGCGCGGCATGGTGAAGCCGCCGCCGCCGATGTGCAGCGCCCGCACCGGCCCGGTGGGCTGGTGCGCGTCGATGGCCGCGGCAAACCACTGGGTGTAGGCGAACGCGAGGAACTTCGGGTCGTCGAGATCCACGTAGGAATGCGTCAGGTCGTCGAGATACAGCACCCGCCCGCCGTCGCGGCCAGGATCCGGCTCGACGCGCGCGCAGTAGTACGCGGTCTCGTGGTCGCAGGTGCCTGGCAGCAGCACGAGACCACCGCCGGCCACGAGCGTGAGCACGACGCCGATGCCGGCCCACCGGGCCAGGCTGGCCAGCCGCACCGTGTACCACAGGCCGGCGAGCAGCAACGCGATGCCGGTGGCGCCGAGCACCCACGACACCGGCAGCGTGGCGAGGAGCACGAACCCGGTCAGGAACGTACCGACGAGCCCGCCGATCGTGCCGAGGGCACTGAACCTGCCGACGATGCTGCCGCTGCGGTCCAGCCGCCGCAGCTGGGTCTTGACGGCGATCGGCGGGATCGCCGCGAGCACGGCGATCGGCACGGCCGCGGCCGCCACGATCAAGGTCACGCCACCGAGTGGACCGGTGCCGCGTACCTGAGGACCGAGCGCCAACACGATCGGCCGCGCCACCAGCATGAGCACGCCGCCGACGAGCAGCAGCGGTCCGATCAACCGTACGGGCCGGTGGGTGTCGGCGGCGCGGCCGCCACGGTTGGCCCCGAGCGCGATCGCCGCCAGCGCGACGCCGATCGACGAGGTGTAGGTCTCGAACGTCATGCCGACGTAGGGTGCCGCCAACCGTACGGAGGTGAGCTCCGCGACCAGCACCGCCGCCGACGACAGCACCGCGGCAGCGATGGCTTCCGGCTGGTTCAGCCATCGCCCTGGCGTGGTGTCCGGTGGCTGCGTGGCCGCGCCGGTGTCGGGGTCCGCAACGCCCGCGGCGCTCTCCGCGTCGGCTGGCGGGGGCTCCTGCTGCTGATCATCCGGCACGACAGCCATCCTCGCCTATCCGGGGCGCGCCCGGGGACGGTGGCCGCCCACCGAGAGTAGCGTACGTATAACAGAACACATGTTCCTATATGCTAATCCTGACCGCACTCAGCGAGCTGAGGATGAGCATGGTTCAACGACGTGACCCTGCCCTGCTGACCCGGAGGCACCGTACGGTCGGGCGGGTCGCCGCGATCTTGGAAGCGGCGGCGATCGACGACGCGGGTGTGCGGCTGAGCACGCTCGCCGAACTGCTCGACGCGCCGAAGTCCTCTGTTCATGGACTGCTCAAGGGCCTGGTATCCGTAGGGTACTTGACGGAGGTCGACGGCGCGTACACGTTGGGGCCGGCACTCCACGCGTTGCTCGGCGCCACCGAGCGACCGCTGCTCGAGGAAGTCGCCGCCGGCACCATGCGCAAGCTGCGCGACGAGTTCGACGAGACGGTGCTCCTCGGCCACCGGATGGGCGACTCGATCGTCTACCTCGCCGCCGAGGAGTCGCGGCAGTTGATCAAGTACGTGCCGCGGATCAACACCAGGCGGCCGGTGCTGTTCACCAGCATGGGCAAGATCTACCTGGCCGAGCTCGACCGCGTCGACCGGGAGGCGTACGTAGCAAAGCGGGTCACGAACCAGCGCCGCCGCAAGGCGTTGCTCACCCAGCTGGACGAGGTCGCGAGGACGGGGATCGCGGTCAACCGCAACGAGACCGAACCCGGTCTCAGCGGCGTCGGCGCCGCCATCAGAGAACGCGACGAACTGATCGCCTGCCTGTCCGTATCGGGTCCCAGCGACCGACTGGTCCCGTTGCTCCCGCGCCTGTCGAAGGCCGTGAAGGCGGCCGCGAGCCGGGTGAGCGCGCAGTTGCCCTGACCGGCGTCAGGCGCACTCCACAGCGCCGGTTTCTGCCAGGTCGTCGATGTGGTCGGTGTCGAGAGCCAGGCGCCGGGCGAGCTCGGCCCTGGTGTGGGCGCCGAGGACGGGGCCAGGCGCGTCGGCCGCGGGGAGGTCGCCGTCCCTGCGCCACGGTAGCCGGGAGACCTGCAGCTGCCCCAGCCACGGTGCGCTGACGGTCGTGACGAGGTCATGACTGGTCCACGGTGCCGTCGGGAGGTCGGCGAAGCCGACCACCGGCTCGTCCTGAGCCAGTTCCCGCAATGCCGTACGCCGGCCGCGCTGCTCTCGTACGAGGTTCAGGCCGTTGGCGCACACCGCCGCTTCGAGCTGTGACAGCGTCACCGCCGTGCCGACCGCGCGCGTGCGCCGCGCGTACAGGCCGGCGAGTGCCAGCAGCAGCCCCTGGCTCGCCGCGTTCGCGTCGGAGAGGCCGTACGTCATCATGCCGATCGCCGGCTCGCCGTCGTACGCGACCAGGGCCTCGATGCCGGCGCCACCGGAGAGCACCGGCGCGTACGCACGCAGGCCGGCGGTGCTCGGATGCTCGCGGTAGCCGCGCATGGAGAGGTACACGCACTCCGGATTGCGTTCGTGCACCTGGTGTGCGGCGACGCCGAGCCGTTCCATCACACCCGGGCTGAGGTTCTCGATGATCACGTCAGCGCGCGCAGCGAGCTCGGCGAGCAGCCCGCGGCCGGCGTCGGTGCGCAGGTTGAGCCCGACGCTGCGCTTGCCGCGGTTCGCCGCGTGGAAGTAAGGCGTCACCTCGAGCGCGGGCGCCTCGTCGGGGAGCGTCAGGTGCGAAGGCCTGCCCCGCAGCCGGCTGTTGTCCGGGCGGGTCGAGCTCTCCACCTTGACGACGTTCGCGCCCAGGTCGGCGAGCGCGACCCCGACCGCCGGGCCGGACCACACCCAGGACAGGTCGAGCACCAGGAGGTCAGCGAACGGCGGCAGCTCGCGGGTGCCTGTCGCCTGACCCACGTCGAACGGTGCGGCCGGTGTGCGGACCGTCGTGCCGTCGACCGCAGTGCGGGTACGGTGCCGCACCGCAGGGTCGTGCAGCACCTCGTCAGGTCGCCGTACCGGACCGCCGGGGAACCCGTGCTGCGCGGCCAGCGCGACCAGGTCGGCGCGGGTGAGCTCGCGCAGCGACGGCGCGAGCAGGTCGTCCACCTCGGCCGGGTAGTCGCGGCCCATGGCGCGGAGGTCCTGGTACCGCGGCTCGTCCGCCCATGCCGGTGAGCCGACGGCGGTCATGAGGGCGGCCCAGTCCCGCGGGGTACGCCCGATGAGGCAGAACTGCCCGTCGGCGACGTCGAAGATCGAGTACGGGTAGCCGCCGCCGCTGCCGTTGGCCCGCCGCCCGGCCCGGTGCCACTGCGACTCGTAGGGCAGGTACAGGTTCGTGTTCGTGGCCACGCTCCAGGCCACGACGTCGACGCCGGCGACCTCGACCTCGGACGTGCCGTCCAGCAGCGCCGAGAGCGCGGCGCCGGCGAGGTGGCTGCCGACCATGTGCTCCAGGCAGCCCGCCGGCACCGGCAGGGGCTGGCGGTCCGGACTGCCGATCGCGATCGCCGCGCCGCCACGGGCGGCGAGTGCGCGCCCGTCCAGCTCGGCGCGCGGCTCGGATGCTGTACTGCTGCTCCCCGCGTAGCGCACGGTGACAGGTGCCTGCACGCCGCCGGTGTCTGCGCCGTGCTCCGCGATGAGGACGTCCGCCGTCGCCTGGTCGGCGAGTCGGTCGAAGTCGCCGAGCCACAGCCGTACGTCCTCGTCCTGGTCCGCCGTGCTGCGCACCTGGACGGTGGCGCCGAGCGTGGTGAACCACGAGGCTGCCACGAGCAGTGGCAGCGAACGGCCGGTGACCGCGACCCGAAGGCCGTCGAGCAGCTCAGCCACGCGCCGTGTCCTCGAGTGCGGGGGAGGCCGAACGCAGCTGTCCGATGACCGTTCCGTTGCGCCGCACGGGGAACACCACGTGCCGTTCGTCGTCGAGACACTGCACGAGACCGCTGTCGGTGGCCAGCTCACGCTCGGCGGCCTCGGCCAGTGACAGCACCGGGCTGACGGGCGCATCCGTGTCCGCGAAGAGCTCCAGCCAGGTGTCCAGGTCGTGCTGGGCGAACGCGCGGTGGACCAGCTCGTGCAGCTCGTCACCGTGCTGCAACCGTGCCTCGAGGCCGGAGAACCGGTCCGAGGCGAGGTCCGGCTCCACGGTGGCGAGCACGTGGCGGGTCGCCTCCCAGAAGCGTTCTTCGACGGCACCCAACGCGATCCACCGGCCGTCGCTCGTGGCGAAGGTGTCGTTGGTGGGGTAGAGGTGGCTGCGGTCGTCCGCCGTACGTTCCAGCCGGCGTCCGCCGCGTGCGGCGGCCCAGGAGGCCATCACGTCGGTCATGCTGACGTCGAGATGGCACCCCTCGCCGCTGCGGGTGCGGTCGAAGAGCGCAGCGACGATCGAGACCGCCGCGTAGCTCGCGGAGCCCAGGTCGGCCATGGGTGACCCGGGTCGCCGCGGTTCCTCGCCCCAGTGACCGCTGAACGAGAGCATGCCCGACTTGGCGAGGTAGTTGACGTCGTGGCCCGGCACCAGGCTGTCCGGTCGGTCCCTGCCGTAGCCGGAGACCGAGCAGTACACGATGCCCGGGTTCACCCCGCGCACATCGTCGTAGCCGATGCCGAGCCGCTCCACCACGCCGGGCCGGTAGCCCTCGATCACCACGTCGGCACCGCGCACCAGGTCGAGGAACTCCGTGCGCCCCTCGTCCGACTTCAGGTCGATGACGACGCTGCGCTTGTTCCTGTTGGTAGCGGCGAACAGGTCACCGCGGATGCTGCGCGCGCCGTCCCCGCCAGGTGGTTCCACCTTGACCACCTCGGCGCCCATGTCGCCGAGTACCTGCGCGGCCCAGGGGCCGGGCAACAGCTGTGACGCGTCGACGACCAATACGCCGGCCAGCATGCCCGGCTCCTGCATGGTGCGTCCTCCTGTAGGTCGGTGGTGGTGTTCGTATGCGGTCTACGTTGCCGCGGACCACTTCGGCTTGGGAGCGATGACGTCCCCGGTGACGTCCTCCTCGGGCCAGATGATCTCCTTCTTGCCGTCCTGCCACTGCGTGCCGACGTAGCGCAGGCCTGTCTGCTGGCCCTTCGCGTTCACCTTGTACGTGCCGGCGACGGTGTCGACCTCCTTGGTGGCCAGGTACTCGCGCACCTTGTCCGCGTCGTCGCCGCCGGCCTCGAGCGACTTCTGCGCCAGTTCACCCGCGCCGTACGCGGCGGCCGAGTGGTAGCTGGGCTCGCGGTCGAACATCGCCTGGTAGCCGTCGACGAACTTCTTGTTGCCCTTGGTCGGCAGCTGCGGCTCCCACGAAGACCGGCCGAGCACGCCCTCGGTGTTATCGCCGAGCGCCTCGGCAGTGACGCCGTCGGAGGACTGGATGAAGTGATAGGCGGACACGTTGAGCTTCTTGCTGACCATCTCCTTGGTCAGCGTGATGCTCGGTTCGTAGTAGCCACCCATCGAGATCGCGTCGGGTTTGAAGCTCTTCATCTTCGCGACGATCGAGCTGAAGCTCTGCACGTCGGACGGGTAGCTCAGCGACTGCACCTTCATCCCGTGCTTCGCGGCCTCCTTCTTCGCCCACTTCGCTGCGGCGACGGAGAAACCGATCTCCTCGTTGATGATGGTGATGCGCTCGTAGCCTTCCTCTTCCGCCACGGCGAGGAACGCTTCGTGGTCGTACGTGGAGCTGGGGAACGCCTGGAAGGTCCACTTCAACCGGCGCTTCTCCCACACCGCGGCCTCCGATGCGATCGTGCCGAGCATGGGTACCTGCAGCGACTCGACGACGGCCGCCATGGTGTCGGTGGAACCCGAGCCGTACGGACCGAGGATGAACGAGACGTCTTCCTGCTCGACGAGCTTGCGGGCGAGGTTCGCCGACGTCGCAGGGTCGCTCTTGTCGTCGCGGATGACGAGCTTGACCTTCTTGCCGTCCACGCCACCGCTCTTGTTCACCTGGCTGGCCCAGTACTTGTAGCCCTCCTCCACGTACTTCGCCGACGGCGCGAACTTGCCCGTCAGCGAGAGCACTGCACCGATCCGCATGGTGTCTTCCTGGGCAGCGCCCTGGCAGCCGCTCGCGGCCACCAGGGCCGCCATTGCGATAGCTGTCACGGCAAAGCGACGTTGCTTCATCTGACGCTCCCTTCCTATCCGCGTTCCGGTGGCTGTTCCGGCAACGGGAGTTGTGCGGCAGAGCCTTGCTCGCCGCCGAGATAGAGGTCGTGCAATAGCGAGTTGTGCAGTAGTTGTTCCGCTTCCGTGTCCACGGTGATCGCGCCGAGGTCGATGATGCAGGCGCGATCGGCGTACTCGAGACCTTTGGCCACGTTCTGCTCGACGAGCAGGATCGCGATGTCGGTCTGCTCGCGAATCGTGGCTAGGTCGTCGAAGATCTGGTCGACGAGCAGCGGGGAGAGTCCCGCGGTGGGTTCGTCGAGCAGCAGCAGGTGTGGCCGTGTCACCAGTGCTCGCGCGATCTTCAGCTGTTGGCGTTCTCCGCCGGAGAGGCCGCCGGCCTTGATGTTCGCCTTCTCGCCGAGCATGGGGAAGAGCTCCGTGCAGAAGGCCAGCCGCTCCCGCAGCAACGCCCGGTCACGAAGCAGGTAGCCGCCCATCTCGACGTTCTTCATGACGGTCATCTCGGGGAAGAGGTCCTGCCCCTGGGCGACGTAGGCGCAACCACGCGCGAGCATCTGGTGTGGTCGCAGCTTCGTCACGTCGTCGCCGCTGAGACGAACCGAGCCCTTCGTCGGTGCGAGGAATCCGCCGACGACGCGCAACACGGTCGACTTGCCTGCGCCGTTCGCGCCGATGAGCACGACGGTCTCGCCGGCGTGGACGGCCATGTCCACGCCGTGCAGCACGGTGAAGGCGCCGTAGCCCGCCTCGATGCCGTCGAGGCGGAGTACGGGGTCGCGGTCAGCTTCGCTCATGTCCCCTGCCCAGGTACTCGTCGGCGACGCGCTGGTCGGCACGGATCTCGACGGGTGAGCCGACCGCGATGACCTTGCCGTGGGCCATGCAGAAGACGCGGGTGCACAGCTCCATGAGGAACCGCATGTCGTGTTCGATGATGAGGAAGTGCGTGCCCTGCGCGGCGAGCTTCCTCAGGTGGTCGGCGATCTCGCGGCGCAGCCGCGGGTGGATCCCGGCGGCCACCTCGTCGAGGAGTACGAGCTTCGGGTCCCGCATGAGGGTGCGTGCCAGCTCGACCAGCTTCTGCTGACCGATGGAGAGCTCGCCGGCTCTCCGGTTGGCCACGTGCGTCAGGGTGAGCAGCTCGAGCAGTTCCTCTGCGCGTTCCTCGGCGGTCCGTTTGCGCAGAGCGGCACTGGCTGCGAGCAGGTTCTCGATCACGTCGAGCTGGCCGAACACCCGTGGGTGCTGGAACGTGCGGCCCAGGTCGGGAACGGTGCCGCGGCGGCGTCGTACGGCGGAACCTGTGATGGCGCCCGCCTGCGGCTGGTAGAGCCCGCTGACCGTGTTGAAGAGCGTCGTCTTACCCGAACCGTTCGGGCCGATGAGCCCCCACAGGTGGTGGTCGTCGGTGACGGACAGGCTCAGCTCGTCGAGTGCGCGCACGCCACCGAAGCGCAGGCTGACGTCGCGGACGTCGAGCAGCGTCTCAGTCACGGTTCCCCCTCTCCCGCAGCCGCCGCCACAACCGGGTCGCGAGATCGGCGAGCCCGTTGCGGGCGAAGAGCACCGCGACGACGAGGATGACGCCGAGCATGGCCAGGTGCAGCTCGGACCCCAGGCTCTGCAGCGCGTCCTGCGAGATGCCGTACACGGCGGCCATAACCAGCGGGCCGACGGTGCTCGCCGCGCCGCCGATGAGGGCCAGCACCAGTGGTTCGAGCGAGGTGCGCAGGTGGAAGACGTTCTGCGGGAACACGGTGGCAAGGAAGAAGCCGTGCACTGCACCGGCTGCGCCGGCGAACAGTGCGCTGGTCGCGAACGCGCCGAGCTTCAGCTGGACGGTCTTGACGTCGATCGTCCTGGCCGCCGTCTCGTCCTCCCTTATGGTCAACAGCCGCAGGCCGAGACGTGCCCGGCGCAGTGCGTAGACCAGCACCGAGGCGATGCCGGCTATCGCGACCATGGTGACGAAGAGGTCCTCCAGCGACACGATGGCGCGTGCGGCGAGCCCTTCTGACCCGCCGGTGATGGGCCCCGCCTTCTGTACGACGAGCAGCATGGCGGCCTGGAAGAAGATGGTGGCGAACGCGAACGCGATGCCCCGCAGTCGCAGGCTGGGCAGGCCGATCAGCACCGAGGCGGCAACCGCGGCCAGTGCGCCGGCGAGCACCGCCGTGAGCAGGTTCCCGCCCGCGTTCATCGCGAGGATGCCGGCGTAGGTGCCGATGCCGACGAGCGCGCCGTGTGCGAACGAGATGTAGCCGGTGAACCCGGACATCAGGTTCCACGACTGCGCGACGGCGGCGTAGAACGCCACTGTGTAGCCGACCGACAGTACGTGGGTGTCCACTCCCCACCACGGCAGCGACCCGGCCACGGCGGTCGCGAGCAGCAGGACCACCGCGCCGTAACCGCGCCTGCGGGAGCGCGTGCCGCCCGACGACCGCGGTGGCTCCTGCGCGGTGGCGCTGTCGGTCTTGCTCACTGACGTCATGCCGGCTCCAGCTTCTTGGCGAGCCCGCCCGGTCGGAGGAGGAGCAGTACGAACAGCAGCAGGTAGATCAGCAGTTGGGCCCAGGTGTCGTCGAGCACGTAGCCGAGCACGACTTGGAGCACGCCGATGCCGAGCCCTGCGTACACCACGCCGGTGAGACTGCCGAGACCACCGAGGACGACGACCACGAACCCGATGAGCAGCCAGCGCTGGCCGAGTTCAGGGGTGGTGACGAAGCTGGTGCTCAGCATGGCGCCGGCGGCGGCACCCAGGCCGCCACCCAGCGCGAACGCCAGTGCGTCGATCTTCACCAGGTTGATGCCGCACGCGGCGGCAGCGTCCCGGTGTTGCGCCACGGCACGCATGGCGCCGCCGGTGCGCGTCCACCGCAACAGGGCGCCGGCACCGAACAGGATGACCGCGCCGAGGATCAGCACGACGAGGTCGCGGAAGGCGACGCTCACACCGCCGATGCTCAGGGCGCCCTGGAACTGTGCCGGGTAGCTGCGGAAGTCACCGGTGAAGAAGTACGTGATCAGGCCGAGCCCGACCACGGACAACCCGTAGGTGAGCAGCAGTCCTTCCAGTGGTGGCCTGTTGCTGACCCGCGCGATGACCGTGCGCTGGACGCCGTAGCCGAGGACCAGGCCGACCGCTGTCGCCGCGACGACGCCGAGCAGCGGGGACGCACCCGTGCCGGTGACGAGGAAGTAGGTGACGTAGCCGCCGAGGGTGAGGAACTCGGCGTGCAGGAAGTTCACGACGCCCATCACGCCGAACACCAAGGCCAGCCCGAACGCGACGACGGCGAGCAGCGAGCCGAGTGCGACCCCGTTCACGAGCAACTGCAGCGCTGCAGTCATGGCGCGCATCCCTCGTCAGTGGGTCCGCTACGGACGCTCCGGTAGGACGACCACGGCGCTGCCGCGCGCCGACTCGTCGCCGCGGTGGTCGCTGGCGTGCAGCTCCAGGCGCACCCGCCGGGTCTCGGTGTCGACCTCGGCCACTGTCCCGCTCGCCGTGACCAGGTCGCCGATCAGGTTGTGCTTGCGCACCTGCACGTCGAGCTCGGCGAGGAACCCGTCGTCGCCCATCCAGTCCGTGACGACGTGCCCCATCCACGCGACGCGCTCGGGGCCGTAGTCGTACGCTCCGGGAACGCCGACCCGTTGGGCGAGGTCCTGGTCCCAGTGCACCCGTTCCGGTGGTTCAGGCACACCCCACTCGTTCGGGATGGCCAGCGCCGGGTGGTCCTCGTAGAGCTGGAAGGCGTGCCCGTGACTGCGTACGTAGAGCCCGCCCCAGCCGAGCAGGTACGACACCGCGGTGGTCGCGGTGTACGGCCCCTTGAGCAACGGAGGCAGCTCCTCGCCTACGGTCACCTCGTCGATGTAGCGGGGGCGGGCGCCGCGTCGCACTTCCTCCTGCTTGCGGTAGGCGGCGCCGATCTCGGCGAGCTGGTCGGCGTTCCAGCTGGCGGCCTCGGCCGACGCGCCGGAGTACTTCCCGCGTTCACGTGCCGCGTCGCGTTCGGTGCGGAAGCAGTACGACTCGGTGACGGCGACGGTCTCGCCGTCCTGGTCGGTGAACGTGATCTCGTAGACCTGCTGTACGGACCTGCCCGCGAACTTGCTCGGCCGTTCGATCAGGTCCTTGAGTTTCGCCGTGCCTCGCAGCCGGTCACCGGCGCGTAGCCGGCGCAGCCAGCGGAACGTGGTGCCGGCGAACATGGCATGCACGCCGGGGAGGCCGCTGACGTAGCCGCTGAGGATCTTGTCCATGGCGAACAGGGCGGTGGGCGGAGCGAGCATGCCGTGCGGTGTGGCGGCTGCGTAGTCGCGGTCGATCCACAGCGGGTTGCAGTCGCCGATGCCGTACGCGAAGTGCCTGATGGCGTCCGCGTTGAGCTCCTCGATGTACGGCTGTCCGCGACGCACCTGCCGGCCGATCGATTGGCGTAGTTGGTCGAGCGCCTCGTCGGTGATCCGGCCAAACGTAGTCGCGAGCTCCATCGTCTCCGACATCTACGCTCCGTCCTTATATAAGAACCCGAGTTCTGCATGAAGAAGTTCTCTGACGGTAAGGCGCGGCGTGGTGGGCGTCAAGGTCTTCGAGTTGCTAGCTGCTGTGTGCTTGCTCTTGACGACCATGCGCACGCCCAACAACACTCGTTCTCGAATACATACGATACTTCGTATATACGAACCTCGAACGGGTGTGACGGATGGATAGCTGGCCGCGTTACGCCACCGCTGCTGAGGCGGTGACGGAGTTCTCCTGGGACCGGTTGTGGGCGGCGTTCGATGGGAACCAGACCTGGCTGAACATCGCGCACGAGTGCTTGGACCGCCATCCGGCCGGCGAGACGGCGGCGCGGATCGCATTCGCCGGCGGCAGGTACGACGAGCCCACGTTCGGTGATCTCAGCAGGCGGTCGGCGCAGTTCGCGCACTACCTGGCGGCCCGTGGGATCGGGGAAGGCGACCGGGTCGGCGTGATGATGGAGCCGTCGCGGGAGTTCTACGCGGCACTGTTCGGGGTGATCAAGCGAGGTGCGGTCGCGGTGCCGCTGTACACCCTCTTCGGCCCTGAGGCACTGCGCGACCGGCTGGACGACTGCCACGCGAGCTGCGTGATCGTGGACGCCACCACGAAGACGGCGGTCGAGCACCTGGACTGGCAGTACGTCGTCTTCGACGACGCCCTGACCGGCGAACTGGACACCCACCCGAGCGAGTACCGCACGACCACGAAGCCGGACGACACGGCCGTCCTGCAGTACACGTCCGGTACGACCAGGCAGCTGCCCGAGGCCGTACGGCACGAGCACCGTTCGGTCGTGACGCTGATGCGTGCCGCGCTGTTCGGGTCGGGCATCGTGCCTGGGGACAGGTTCTTCTGCCCGTCGTCACCGGCGTGGGGACACGGGCTGTGGCACGGCACGATCGCGCCGTGGTCGCTCGGTGTGGCCGTGGGCGCCTGGTCGGGCCGGTTCGCGCCCGACCGCCTGATCGACGCGCTCGTGCACTTCAGGATCACGAACTTGGCGGCGGCGAGCACGATCTACCGGATGATCCTGCGGTCCGGGCGCGCAGGTGAGCTGCGTCACCTGGTGAAAGCGTCGTACACCGGCGAGGAGCTCGATGCGGCGGCGCAGCTGGCTTTCACGGATGCGACCGGGGTGGCGCCGTGCGGGATCTACGGCACGACGGAGACCGGGGTGATCGTGGTGAACTTCCCCGGCTTCCCCGACCACGAGCCACGGCCAGGTGCGCTTGGCAAGCCGATGCCGGGCTGCCGGGTCACCGTACTCGGCGACGACGACACACCTGCTGCGGTCGGCGTCACGGGGGAGATCAGCGTCTTCCGCCGCGGCGGCTGGCTACGGGCCAAGGACCTGGGGTCGATCGACGCCGACGGTTACCTGCACTACGCCGGCCGGGCCGACGACGTCATCATCTCTTCCGGCTGGACGATCAGCCCGTTGGAGGTCGAGCGGGTGCTCCTCACCCATCCGCAGGTGACCGAGGTGGCGGTCGTCGGCGTACCCGACGAGACCAGGGGTCACATCGTCAAGGCGTTCGTGGTCGCGTCGGGTACGGCGGACGAGCAGCTCGTCACGGCTCTGCAGCACCTGGTGAAGACCGAGCTGAGCCCGCACGAGTACCCCAGACAGGTCGAGTTCGTCACCGACCTGCCCAAGACGCCGAACGGCAAGACCAACCGCCGTGCACTCCGCGACGCGGAGGCCGGGGCAGCGGGCGTCAGCGACCGGTGAACTTCGGCGGCCGGCGTTCCGCGAACGCGGTCGCGCCCTCCTGTGCGTCCGCCGAGGTCCATATGTGCTCGACGAGCCACGCCTGCCTGGCCCACTTCTCGTCCGCCGGCCAGCTGCCCGCACGGGTGAGTACGTCCTTGCTCGCGACGACGCCCAACGGTGCGTTGGCGACGATCGTCGCGGCGAGATCCAGCGCCGCAGCCAACGCCTCACCGGGCTCGGCGACGACGTTCACCAGGCCGAGGTCGTGCAGCCGCGGCACCGGCACCTCGTTGCCGGTCAGTGCCATCTCCATCGCGACGTTGCGCGGTAGTCGCTCCGGTAGCCGCAGCAGTGCGCCGCCGTCGGCCACCAGTCCGCGCTTGACCTCGGGGATACCCACCGTGCGTCGCTTGCGGCGACGACGAGGTCGCAGGCGAGCGCCACCTCCAAGCCGCCGGCGAGCGCGAACCCCTCGATCGCCGCGAGGAGCGGCTTGCGCGGCGGCTGCCGGACGAGCCCGGCGAACCCGCGCTCCTGGTGCTCGCCGGTCTCACCGGCGAGGAACGCCTTCAGGTCGAGGCCGGCGCAGAAGCCGCCGCCGGCTCCGGTGAGTACCGCCGCCCGCAGCGACTCGTCCTCGTCCAGCTGGCCGAACGCGTCGGCGAGCTGGTCGGCGACGGCGTCGTTGATCGAGTTGCGGGCCTTCGCGCGGTCGATGGTGACGACCAGCACGCCGTCGGCCGGCCGCTCGCGACGGACCAGTGGTTCTGTCATGCGTCCTCCCGGACGAGTGTGGCGTTGCCGATCCGAACGGTGGATACGGGGCTGCCGGCCACGGTGAGACGGTCGATGCCCGCCACGTCGGCCGGCAGCACTTCGAGCACCCTGCCGTGCCACAGGTACTCCGTCCCGTGGTCGCCCTGCCTTACGTCCGCGCCGAGCACGTCATGGAAGAGCCGGCGCGACAGCTCGGGGTCCGTGGAACGCAGCGTCGTCGACCGCAAGGTGGCGGTCGGGCCAGGCTCGACGTCCCACATGAAGTCCCACCAGGTGGGGTCGGTGCCCTCCCTGTTGTTCGGCACCCACGACGGGTCGCGGTCGCGGGTGGCGAGCAGCTCCTCGACCGGCGGGTAACCCACCGAGGAGTCGGCGAGCTGGATCACCACGCCGTGCACGGCGTCGGGGAAGATGAACGTCTCCCGCCACGGCGGGTGGGCGAGGTCGGTGCTCACCAGCGTGAGTCCGAGCTCCGTCACCTGCCTGATCGCCTGCTCGACGTCGGGCACGACGAAGGTGAGGTGGTGCACTCCCTCGCCGTGCCGGTCGAGGAACCGTTGCAGGAAACCGCTGCCGCGAGGCTGTCGCACGAATGTTGTGCCTGCTGGCTGGCCGGTCGAGGTCGGTCCGCGATTCGGGCGAGCGGTGGGGCTGTCAGGCCGTCCGGTAGGTCTTCAGCAGGTTGTGGGTGGCGTAGATGAGCTTCCATTCGCTGTCCGCCGCTGCGAGCCCTCGACGGAAGAGACTTCGGATCCTGCGGTTGTGCTTGATCTGGGCGAATACGGGCTCGATGCTGGCGGCTCTCTTCTTGTAGGTCTTGCGACCTCTGGGGGTGT
>WHTA01000023.1 GCA_009379825.1 Streptosporangiales bacterium | reverse complement strand
GTCGATACTGGGGGTGACGGTGTCGCCGTAGTGCCCTTCTTCGAGTCGGTTGTGAGAGATCACTCGAAGGACCACCCGGTGGCCGTCACCTACATCGGCAGCGACACGCTCACCAGGAGCCGTACACCACTCTGCCGGACGGCACTGCGTCTAGCTGGCAGCTGTCGCTAGACCGAGCTGGTTGGGGCTGGTGGTCGGTTCGCGTGGGCGGTTGGTGGCGGCTGTTGGGCCGGACTGTGGTGCTGGGTCGGAGGGGTAGGACGGGTCGGTGTTGGTTGCGCGGTTGGGCGGTGTCGAGCTGTCGGCTGTCGCTAAGCCGAGCTCGTGGGGGCTGCTGGCTGGTTTCGCGTGGGCGGTTGGTGGTGGTGGGGAGTTGTGTGCGGTGCAGTTCTCCGGGGTGGCGCGGGTGGTTGCACGGTTGCGAGGGGCGTCTAGCTGCCAGCTGTTGCTAGGCCGTGCTGGTGGGGGCTGCTGGCTGGTTTCGCGTACGTGGGCGGCGGTGGTGAGCAGCCCCAGCTGTCGTCAAGGCGGGTCGGTGGGGGACTGCTGGCCTATCTCGCGGATGCCTTCGGCGGTGGTTAGGAGGTCGGTGCGGTCCAGGCGGCCGGGGCGGGTGCTTAGCCAGACGGCGACGCCTGGTCTTACTAGCCAGAAGACGTCGGTTTCGGCGGCGTGGACGGTGCGGTTGCCCAACTGCACCTCGGTCGGTTGCCAGGTGTCCGGGTCGCGCTCGAGGTAGTCGGTCAGGAACTGGTGCAGTGACGTGTGGTCGGTCAAGCGGTCGCCGCGCAGGATGTGGGCGTTGAGGTCGACGCGGTACGCGCCGTTGGGGAGCTGGCTCTCCCAGACCAGGTTGCGGAAGCCGACGTCGCCCCAGGTGTACGTGTGCTCGGACGTGCGGCTGCCCAGGGCGTCGGGCAGGTGGGTGAGCGTGAAGCCGTCGATCACCGGTGGCCTCCGGGGGACGGAATGGTCGCTGGCCGCAGGTGGTGACGCCGCATGCGCGGCCGTGACCGCGCCGCCGAGGCCAGCGGCGAGTACGAGGACGCCGGTGGCTGGGACGGCCAGCCGATGACGGAGTGTGCCCATGGTTCCTCCCAGTACGAGCAGTACGACGAGTACGACCTCTGCGGTTCGAGGTCTCGTCCTGGGTATCGGCCGGTCGGCGGCGTCACCGTAGGGCCGTTGCGGGATCTGTGGACACTCATGGGACCAGGCGGTAGCCGATGCCGGGTTCGGTGGGCAGGTGTACCGGGTGGGTGGAGTCGGACTCGGGCTTGCGGCGCAGCTGTGCCATGTACACCCGTAGGTACTGGGTCTTGATCCGAATGCTGAGCAGCAGGCCGGGTTCGTCGTCGACCACGAGCACCGTCGTCACCGGCTCAGTCTCCCTCGGCACCCGATGACCTCGGCGATGCCGCGCGCGACGGCCAGGCCGAGAGCGACGCCGTTGCCGGCCGGTGCATCACCCAGCCGCTGGAGCGGCTCGGGACGGCTGCTGCCCAGACGCCGTACGCCGTGGACGGCCATCATCCTCGCTACGTTGCTTGCGGTGGTGCTGATGAGCTTCGCGCCCATCCGGCTGAACCCGGACCAGACGCTGATCGACCTGCTCGGCGGCACCATGTCGCTGTTGCCGCTCGGTGTGTTCACGGTGGTCGACGTCGCCGTCCTCGTGCTGCGTAGGCAGCCGGTCGGGCACGCGCACTTCCGCGCGCCGACCGTGGTGCCGGTCATCGGTGCGGTGTGCTGCCTGTTCCTTGTGATGCCGCTCTCCGGTCGTGCTGCTACGGAGTACTGGGTGTGAACAAGGGCCCGCGGACGGTCGATGGGCGGGTACGACCCCGATCGGGTGGACGACCAGCCCTGACGGCCGCTCGGCAGTGCGTGGAGTGCACGACTGTCGCTGTATTGTCCCGTAAGACGTCGCTTATATGCTTGTTTTCATTGTTTATTTGATATTTATGCCGTATTTTCGCGAACAGTCGAGTCCGTTCGCCCTCAGGGAGGCCATGTGCTTGAGCCAGCCGAGCGCTACACCGGGTACCGCGGGTACGAGTACCTCGAGCCGGGCAAGGACATGCCCCAGATCCCATACGCCGCCCAGATCGGGCGCGTGCCGCCGTACACGGGCCTGGAGCTGTCCGACGGGCAGCGCGCCCGCACCGAGCGGCTGCTCCGCGACGAGCTGGTGATCTCGCTGCACGACCACGTGCAGGTCTTCCCCGCGGACATGGCCGACCTCCGTACGCACATCAGGTACGGGCGCGAACCGACCGGCTACGAGGGGCTGGCCAGGTCCGGCATGACCGCTGTCTTCGACAACGGCATGGACGGCACCTGCTGCATCAGCAGCGACGCCGGCTGGAGGTACCAGGACGTGCTGTTCGACCTGGGCGTACGGATGGCCGACCTGCCGCGCCAGGACTTCGTGGTCAAGGCGGAGAGCCTGCAGGACATCTACCACGCGCACGAGACCGGCCGGCTGGCCCACATCTTCGGGCTCGAGGCCGCGACGATGATCGACAACGAGGTCGACCGGCTCGACGTGCTCTACGGCTTCGGTGTCCGTCAGATCGGCATCGCGTACTCCGAGGCGAACACGCTCGGCAGCGGGCTGAAGGAGCGCGGCGACGGCGGGCTCACCTACTTCGGTGACCGCGCCGTCGAGCGGATGAACAAGCTGGGCATGGCGATCGACATCTCGCACTCAGGCGACCGCACCTCGATGGACGTCATCGAGCGCTCCACCAAGCCGGTGTTCATCACGCACTGCGGCTCCCGCGAGGTGTGGCCGACGGCGCGGATGAAGCCGGACGCGATCATCAAGGCGTGCGCGGAACGCGGCGGTGTGCTCGGTCTGGAGGCGGCGCCGCACACGTCGCTGTCCAAGGAGCACCCGCAGCACAGCATCGAGTCGGTGATGGACCACTTCGTGCACCTGCTCGACGTCGTCGGCATCGACCACGTGGCGTTCGGCCCTGACACCCTGTTCGGCGACCACGTCGGCCTGCACGACGCGTTCGCCGCGAACCTGTCCATCGGCCAGGCGCACCAAGGCGTCGACTACGAGAAGGTCGAGTACGTCGACGGGCTGGAGAACCCGGCGGAGTGCTTCTACAACATCATCGGCTGGCTCGTCGCGCACGACTACTCGGACGACGAGATCCGCAAGGTCGTCGGGGGGAACATCATCCGTGTTCTCGAAGAGGTGTGGATCTGATGCGACGTGTATCGGCCGCCGTTGCGGCCACGGCACTACTCGTGGCGGCGGCCTTCGGCTGCGCGCCCACCAAGGAGGAGGCCACATCGGGGGAGACGGCCGACGACAGCATGACCATCGCGACGACGAGCGACGTGGTCAACTTCAACCCGCTCATCGGCAACAGCCGTACGGACGCGTGGATCACCGACCTGATGTACCCGCGGATGCTGAGCATCGGTGCCGACGGCCAGACGCAGGCCGCGCTCGCCACCAAGTGGGGCTACAAGTCGCCCACCACGGGCTACTGGGAGATCCGTGACGACATGAAGTGGAGCGACGGCGAGGCGCTCACCGCCAACGACGTCGCGTACACTATCAACGCCATCAAGAAGGACAAGCCCGCCGGCGTGATCTACGGCCAGATGGCGAACGTGAAGTCGGCGTCTGCCGTGTCGAAGACCAGGGTCGAGATCGAGCTCACCCGCCCGGACGCGACCGTGGTGCCCGAGATCGGGTTCTGGATGAACGTCGTGCCGCAGCACGTCTTCGAGAAGGCCGGCAGTGTGGCGAAGTTCGCGAACGCGTCCGACTGGGTGAGTGCGGGCCCGTACCGGCTCACGAAGGTCAACAAGGGGCAGAGCTACACGTTCAAGCGCGTCGAGCCGTACCCGCTTGCGAAGGGTGACACGCCGACCCTCGAGCGGATCGTGTTCCGGGTGATCCCTGACGTCAACAGCGAGATCCTCGCGCTGAAGAACGGTGACGTGGACGTGATCGCCAACACGCTGCCGCCGGCGCAGGTGAAGAACCTGTCGAAGGCGTCCGGGGTGAAGGTGCAGAAGGTGCCCGGCCTCGGGTACGCGCACATGACCTACAACATGGAGCGCGAGCCACTGGACGACGTCAAGGTGCGGCAGGCCCTCGCCCACACCGTCGACTACAAGGCGATCCGCAAGGTCGTGCTGCAGAACCAGGGCGTGTCGACCGGCAGCTGCCCGATCCCGCCGGTGCTGAAGCAGTACGAGAACCCGGACTGCGAGGAGTACTCGTACGACATCGCGGAGGCGAAGAAGCTGCTGCGCGAGGCCGGCTACGGTCCCGGCGGCAAGTCGCTCGACCTGACGCTGATCTACGCGCTGCAGGACCCCGTGACGGCGCAGTGGGCGTCGATCGTGAAGAGTGGTGCCACCAAGGCCGGGATCACGATCAAGCTGCGCGGCATGGACAGGAACACGTACCTGTCCAAGACCGACGCGGGGGAGTACGACATCTATGCAGGTAACTTCGCCATCATGGACGACCCACCCACGAACATGACGCTCACCTACCTGCCAGACGGCGCGATCAACTACAGCAAGGTCGACGACCCGAAGCTGAGCGCGTTGATCCGCAAGGCCCAGGCGACCACGGACGAGGAGCAACAGGTCGAGCTGATCGGCGAGGCGTCCACCAGGGTGCGGGAGAACGTGTACGACAACGTGATGTACACGCAGAACCTCTACGTCGCACACCGGTCGAACTGGACCGGCTTCACCGTGCAGCCGAGCGAGCTGCTGTCCATCGTCAACCCGGAGTCGCTGGCCAACGTGAAGGCAACCGGATGAGATGACGGGAATCCTCCGGTTCGCCGGCCGGCGGTTGCTGCGCGCGGTGGTGACGATGTGGTTCGCCGTCACCGTGACGTTCCTGCTGCTCCGCCTGCTGCCGGGCAACCCGGCGCTGGCCGTCGCCAGTCCCAACATGACGAAGGCGATCCAGCGGGACCTGCTACAGCAGTACGGCCTGGACCAGCCGCTCGCGGTGCAGTACGCGAAGTACATGTGGCAGCTGCTGCAGGGCAACCTCGGCATGTCGTTCACCCAGTCGGTGTCGGTCGCGTCCGTGCTGGGTGAGCGGCTGCCGTGGACGCTGCTGCTTACCGGTACGTCGCTCGCGCTCACCATGGCCGTCGGGATACCGCTCGGCGTGCTGGCTTCGATCCGCTCCGGCGGTCTCGTCGACCGCGTCGTGCAGGTGGGTGGCGTCATCGGGCACTCGCTGTTCGTCCCGAGCGTCGGCATCCTGCTGCTGTACGTGCTCGGCCTGCAGCTGAAGCTGCTGCCCATCGGTGGGGCGTTCACGGACGGCAGCTACGGCATCGGCTGGTACCTCAGCGCCGGCAGCACCTGGTGCTGCCGGCGGTGAGCCTGGTGCTCGTGCAGCTCGGCTCGTACGTCGTCACGCTGCGGGCCACGCTCGTCGAGGCGCTCGGCGAGGACTACTGCCGGCTGGCCAGGGCGAAGGGGGTGCGCTACCGGGCGGTCGTGTGGCGGCACGCACTGCGCAACGCGCTGCTGCCGACCACGACGCTGGTTGGGCTGCAGCTGGGCTTCCTGGTCGGCGGGGCGGTGCTCACCGAGACCGTGTACGCGTATCCCGGCGTCGGCCGGGCCATCTTCGAGGCGGTGACCCAGCTGGACTTCCCGGTGCTGCAGGGTGCGTTCCTGATGCTCGCGTTCACCGTCGTCGTCGCGAACATGCTCACCGACCTCGCGTACGGCGCGCTCGACCCGAGGGTGAGGACGGCATGAGCACCGCCGTGCAAGAACCGGTCGCGGAGACCGTCGACGCCGACGAGGTGAGCACCGCCAGGGCGACCTGGGACGCCTTCCGCCACAACCCGCTCGGCGTCGCCGCCCTCGTCGCGATCGCGTTCCTCGCCATCGTCGCGGTGTGTGCGCCGCTGCTCGCGGGACACGACTACCCGCGCAACTACGGCGGCAGCGTGCTGAGCCCGCCGTCGGCCGGGCACTGGTTCGGCACCGACAACCTCGGCCGCGAGGTGTTCGCCGAGGTCGTCTGGGGCACGAGGATCAGCGTCGCCGTCGGTGCGCGCGCGTCGGTGCTGGCGATCGCGTTCGGGGTCACGGTCGCGGTGATCGGTGCCTACTTCAGGAAGGTCGACCTGGTCGTGGGCGTCGTCGTCGACCTGTTCCTCTCGCTGCCCGTGCTGCCGCTGATGATCCTGGTCGCCGCGCTGACCGGGCCGAGCTTCCTCACCATCGTCGTGGTCATCGCGTTCTTCACCTGGCCGGAGGTGACGCGGGTGGTGCGGCGCGCAGGCGCTGTCGGTGGTGCGGCTGCCGTACGTCGACGCGTCGCGCGCGATCGGCGGCACGGCGCGGTGGATCATCAGGCGGCACGTGCTGCCGGCGGTGGCGCCTGTCGTGGTGGTGACCGTCGTGCTGACGGCGTCGCGTGCGGTGCTGTCGGAGGCCGGCCTGTCGTTCCTCGGCCTCGGCGACCCGAACCGGTGGTCGTGGGGACGAGTACTGTACGAGGCCCAGCAGTCAGGGGCGATGCAGAGCGCGTGGTGGACGACGCTGTTCCCATCGCTCGCGATCCTCGTGCTCGTCGTGTCGGCGTCGCTGGTGTCGATCGCGTACAACGACGCGCAGAACCCGCGTACCCGGCGGACGTCATGGCTGTCCCGCCGGGGCTGGGAGAGACGAGAACGAGAGGAGAGGGCTGCGCATGCGGATCCCGATCAACGGTAACGAGCTCGAGCTCGAGGTCTTCGGCGCCGACGACGCGCCGGTGCTGATCGCGCACCACGGGGCACCGGGTCTCGCGTCCCGGGCAGAGCCGCGGACGACGTTCGGCCCGCTCGCCGACACGTTCCGCGTGATCGTCTACGACGCCCGCGGGTCGGGGGAGAGCGAGGGCAAGCTGCCCTACTCGCACGAGCAGTGGGCGGCGGACGTCGACGCGGTGCGGGGGTGGGCCGGCGCCGAGCAGATCGTCATGGCCGGCGGCTCGTACGGCGGTTTCATCGCGATGGAGTACGCGATCAGGTACCCCGACCGCGTGCGGGCGCTCGTGTTGCGCGACACCTCGCCCGACCACGACAACGAGGAGACCGCATTGCAGAACGCGCTGAGCTCGTCGCGGGCCGACATCGATCGCGAGAAGCTCGACCGCATCTTCGCGGGCACCGTGCGCGACGACGACGACCTGAGGGACTGCTGGCGGGAGATCCTCCCGCTGTACGACTACGACTACGACCCGGCGAAGGTCGAGGAGCGGGTGGCGTCCACCCCGTACCGTTACCAGGCGCACAACTACGCGTTCGCGGTGAACCAGCCCAATTACGACATCAAGGCGCAGCTGCCGGGCATCACCTGTCCCACGCTCGTGACCGTGGGTAGGTACGACTGGATCACCCCGGTCGAGGCGAGCGAGCGGATCGTATCGTCGATACCCGACGCGCGCCTGGTGGTGTTCGAGAAGTCGGGCCACTCGCCGCAGATCGAGGAGGCGGACGAGTGGCGGCGTGTCGTGCGTGCGTTCCTGCATGATGTAGGTGCCGACCAGCCGGAGTGACGAGAGGACGTGGGTGAGCGTGGAACCGGGGCCGGCAGCGTCGCTGGATCCGCTCGACCGGAAGATCGTCGCGGCGCTGCAGAGTGACGGCAGGGCCAGCTGGACCGACATCGCGACGCTGGCCGACACGTCGGTGACGACCGTTGCCCGCCGCGGGCAGCGGCTGCTCGACGACGGCGTCGTGAAGGTCGCCGTTGTGCCCGCGGTGAACCACGCCGGCCCGGCGAGCCTGTACCTGCTGCGGCTGCAGTGCAGCCCGGGCGCTCAGACGAAGGTGGCGCGCGAGCTGATGTTGCGCCCGGACACCAGGCTGGTGTCCGTCGTCACCGGCGAGTGGGACGTGCTCGCCGAGCTCGCCGTACGCAAGGACGAGTCGCTGTCGAACCGGCTGGTCGGGGAGATCCTGGGGACCGACGGCGTGCTGCGCTGCGATACCGACGTCATGCTGCACACCTACAAGGTGTCGCACGACTGGAGCAGGCAGCTGGTCACCGGCGAGCCGTACGTGTACTCCGGCGACGAGCCGCACGAGTGCGACCCGTCGCACCTGGACGAGGTCGACCGGGCGATCATCGAGCGGATGCGCGACGACGGGCGGGTCAGCTTCCGCGCGATCGCCAGCGGCGTGGGGGTGAACGAGAGCACCGCACGCCGGCGGTTCGAGGCGATGCACAGCCGCGGCTGCGTGTGGCTGCTGACCCTCGTGCCCGCCGCCGCGATCGGGTTCGAGTCGGAGATCATCCTCGACGTCGGGGTCGACCCGGGCCGGGTGGACGCGGTGGCGAAGGAGCTCGCCGCGTACCGCGGCGTGCGGTTCCTCGCCTCCATGCTGGGCAGGAACTCGCTGTTCTGCGAGATCATCCTGCCGCAGCGGGAGGACGTCTTCGAGTTCATGACGCACACCCTGGGCCGGCTGGAGGGCGTACGCGACTGGTCGGCCAGGATCGAGCTGGTCACCTTCAAGCGGGGGTTCGTCGAGACCCCCTGGTGGAAGTCCGCCATCGAGTAGGCGCACGTCAGGCGCCTATGGCGGGCCACGGTCGCCAGAATTTAGTTGGACGTCCTACAATCGGAGGAGAGGCGCCCCAAGGACCTGGAGGCCGATGTGAACGCGCGCGAGACCGAGGCCGGCTACCAGCGCTGGCGGGAGCGGTACGCCGCGCGCCCGCCGCGCGACGCGGACTTCACCACGCTCTCCGGTACCGAGGTGGAGCCGGTCTACGGGCCGGCGGCCGGCGACGAGGTCGCGGACTTCGACCGCATCGGCTGGCCGGGGGAGTTCCCGTTCACCCGCGGGCTCTACGCGTCCGGGTACCGCGGCCGGCCGTGGACGATCAGGCAGTTCGCCGGGTTCGGCAACGCGGAGCAGACCAACGAGCGCTACAAGATGATCCTGCGCTCCGGTGGCGGCGGCCTCTCGGTGGCGTTCGACATGCCGACGCTGATGGGCCGCGACTCCGACGACCCGAAGTCGCTCGGCGAGGTCGGCCACTGCGGGGTGGCGATCGACTCCGCCGCGGACATGGACGTGCTGTTCGACGGCATCCCGCTCGGCGAGGTGACCACGTCGATGACCATCAGCGGCCCCGCGGTGCCGATCTTCTGCATGTACGTGGTGGCCGCGGAGCGACAGGGCGCGGATATCCACACGCTCGACGGCACCCTGCAGACCGACATCTTCAAGGAGTACATCGCGCAGAAGGAGTGGCTGTTCCCGCCGGAGCCGCACCTGCGGCTGATCGGTGACCTGATGGCGTACTGCGCCACGGACATCCCGCGCTACAAGCCGCTCTCGGTGTCCGGCTACCACATCAGGGAAGCGGGTTCCACCGCCGCGCAGGAGCTCGCGTTCACCCTGGCGGACGGCTTCGGCTACGTCGAGCTCGGCCTCTCGCAGGGGCTGGACATCGAGACGTTCGCGCCTGGGCTGTCGTTCTTCTTCGACAGCCACCTCGACTTCTTCGAGGAGATCGCCAAGTTCCGCGCCGCGCGGCGGATCTGGGCGCGGTGGATGCGCGACGTCTACGGCGCGAAGACCGAGCGCGCGCAGTGGCTGCGGTTCCACACCCAGACGGCGGGGGTCTCGCTGACCGCGCAGCAGCCGTACAACAACGTCGTCCGTACCGCCACGCAGGCGCTGGCCGCCGTGCTCGGCGGCACGAACTCGCTGCACACGAACGCGCTGGACGAGACGCTCGCACTGCCCACCGAGCAGGCGGCCGAGATCGCGCTGCGTACGCAGCAGGTGATCCAGGAGGAGACCGGCGTCACGAACGTCGTCGACCCGCTGGGCGGCTCTTGGTACGTCGAGGCGCTCACCGACAAGATCGAGCGCGAGGCCGAGGACATCTTCGACCGGATCAAGCAGCTCGGCGCCCACGACACCACGGCCATCGAGACGTACGGCGAGATGACCGCGGGGATCCTGCGCGGCATCGAGGAAGGCTGGTTCACCGGCGAGATTGCCGACGCGGCGTTCGAGTACCAGCAGAAGCTGGAGAAGGGCGACAAGAAGATCGTCGGCGTGAACTGCCACACCGACTCCGTCACTCCGCCGCTCGAGATCCTGCGGATCAGCCACGAGGTCGAGGTGGAGCAGAAGCGCGTCCTCGAGCAGCGGCGGGCGGACCGGGACCGGGCGGCCGTCGACCGGGCGCTCGCGGACCTGGTGGAGGCGGCGCGCGGCTCGGGGAACCTGATCCCGCCGATGCTCGCGGCGGCCCGGGTGGAGGCGACGCTCGGTGAGATCTGCGACGCCCTCCGGGCTGAATGGGGCGAGTATCGCGAGCCGGCCAGGTTCTGACCCGGGTGCTTCGCCACTTCCGGGCGCGACCCGGCAGGATAGGACCATGAGCTCGCAGAACTTCTCGGCCGCTGGAGCCGTCGACCTGTCCGCGTTGGCCGCCCGCGCGCAGGCATCCCAGCAGGGTGGTGGCGGTGCCTCCGTGTCGAGCCTGGTCATCGACGTGTCGGAGCAGACGTTCGAGGCCGATGTCCTCGAACGGTCGATGTCGGTGCCGGTCGTCATCGACTTCTGGGCGGACTGGTGTCAGCCCTGCAAGCAGCTGAGCCCGATCCTGGAGAAGCTCACGGCCGAGTACGCCGGCAAGTTCGTGCTGGCGAAGGTCGACACCGAGGCGAACCAGCGGCTGGCCGCCGCCGCCCAGGTGCAGAGCATCCCGATGGTGGTCGGCGTGCTGAAGGGCCAGGTCGTACCGCTGTTCATGGGTGCGCTGCCGGAGGACGAGGTGCGCCGCTACCTCGACGAGCTGCTGAAGGTGGCGGCCGCCAACGGGGTGACGGGCACCGTGGAGGCGGACGCCGAGGCCGAGGAGCCGGAGGCGGAGCCTGAGCCTGCCGGCGACCCGCGGTACGCCGCCGCCGAGCAGGCGCTCGCCGCCGGCGACCTGGACGGTGCGATCGCCGCGTACGAGAACGTGCTCGCGAACGCTCCCGGCGACGAGGGCGCGACGCAGGGGGTAGCCAGAGCGAAGCTGCTGCAGCGCGCCAAGGACCTCGACGTGCAGGCGGTGCGTACCGCCGCGGCCGAGGCACCGGCCGACGTGGCCGCGCAGTGCCGGGCCGCCGACCTGGACGTGTGCGCGGGCAACGTGGACGACGCGTTCAACCGGCTGATCGCCACGGTCAAGCAGGTCACCGGCGACGACCGCGACGCGGTACGGCAGCACCTGCTCGACCTGTTCGCCGCGGTCGGCGTCAAGGACCAGCGGGTCGCGAAGGCCCGCCGCGCGCTGGCCAGCGCCCTGTTCTGAGCCGAGCCGGCGCCGGCACAGGCGGTGGTGGCCGTCACCAGGTCACCTCGAGCGCGGTCGGGCCCGCGTCCGCGTGGCTGTGCCGCCACGGCACGTCGGCTACGGTGTCGGCGAGCCGCAGCCCGGGGAGTTGGTCGGCGAGCACGCTCAGCGCCGCGGCGATCTCGACGCGGGCGAGCGCGGCGCCTGGGCAGTGGTGCGCCCGCGCCCGAACGTCAGTCGCGGTCCTGGCGGACGCTGCGGCAGCAGCTCGTCGGGGTCCGGGTACTGCGCCGGGTCGCGGTTGGCCGCCTCCAGCCGGACGAGCACCCGATCGCCCTTCGCGATCGGCACGCCCGCCAGCTCGACGTCCTCGTGCGCGTACCGGGGGAACGGTTCGCCGATCAGCCCGATCCGCAGCCGCACCAGTTCCTCGACCGTCGCGGTGACGTCACCTTCGGTCATCTCGGCGAGCCGGTCGTGGGCAAGCAGCAGCAGTGCGCTGACGGCGATCGCGTTGGTCGCGGTCAGGTAGCCGGATGCGACGAGCACGGTAACCAGCAAGATCAGCTCGTCGTCGGCCAACCGTCCGTCCGCGGCGTCGTGCACGCGGATCAGGTCGCTGAGCAGGTCGCCGCCGAGCTGCTCGCGCTTGTACCCGACCAGTTCGGCGGCGTACCCGCCGAACGCCTCCCACGCGGCGGCGGTGTCGTCTCCTGCGTCCGCGGCGAACGGGTCGGCGGCGCTGGCGGCGTCCGCGAGCGTACGGAACCGGTCGCGCTCGTCGATGGCGACGCCGAGCAGCTCGGCGATGACGCCGATGGACAACGGCGCCGCGAACCCGTCGACCAGGTCGCCTGGCGGACCCGCGGCTGCGAACACGGCTGCCTGCTCGCGCGCCAGCTGCTCGACGCGCGGGCGCACCGCCTCGACCTTCCGCGGGGTGAACGCCTTCGCGACGAGGCGACGCATCCGCAGGTGTGACTCGCCGTCCCAGGGGGACTCCGCTCCCGGTGGTGTCGCGCGCAGTCGGGGGTCGGGAAGCGCCGCCGCGGCGGCGTCGTGCGAGGTGACCAGCCACGCCGGTTGCCCGTCCGCAGTGGTCACCCGTGCCACCGGTGCACCCGCCCGCAGCTGCGCGTACTCGCGCAGGGTGCCGAGCGGGTCCGGGCGCTCGAACGGCAGCTTCGGCATCGGCATGGCCTACCTCTCGTTTGCGTTGCACTTGCAATGTAAAAGCTTAGATTCGAGTACGACGGCGGTTTCCTTTGTCGGGCACTTACGACAGGATGGTTTCCGCGTCGTGATGCCATGTGGTTGCATGGTTCCGTACTCGATGGAGGAGGCTCGCTTGACCAGGTCGGTTCGCACCCTGCAGAACTTCGTCGGTGGTGAGTACGTGGACCCCGCCGACGGTCGCACCCTCGACATCGTCGACCCGAGCACCGGTGAGGTGTTCGCGCAGGCACCCGCGTCCGGTGCCGCCGACGTCGACGCGGCGTTCCAGACGGCCGCGAAGGCGTTCGAGGGCTGGCGCGACACCACGCCCGCCGAGCGGGGCCTCGCGCTGTTCCGGATCGCGGACGCCATCGAGGCCCGCGCGGACGAGCTGGTGGGGTTGGAGTGCGAGAACACCGGCAAGCCGGTCGGCCTGACCCGCAGCGAGGAGATCTGGCAGGTCACCGACGCGATCAGGTTCTTCGCGAGCGCGGCCCGGGTGCTCGAGGGCCGGGCGAGTGCGGAGTACATGGCCGACCACACGTCCTGGATCAGGCGGGAGCCGATCGGCGTGGTCGGCCAGGTGACGCCGTGGAACTACCCGATGGCCATGGCGACCTGGAAGTTCGCGCCCGCGCTCGCCGCCGGCAACACGACGGTGCTGAAGCCGTCCGACACCACGCCGGTCACCACGCTGAAGCTGGCGGAGATCGCGGCGGAGTTCGTGCCGCCCGGGGTGTTCAACGTGATCACCGGCGACCGCGACACGGGGCGCGCGCTCGTCGACAACCCGATCCCGCAGCTGGTCTCCGTCACCGGCAGCGTCCGCGCCGGGATGGAGGTCGCACAGGCGGCCTCCGGTGACCTCAAGCGCGTCCATCTGGAGCTCGGCGGCAAGGCGCCGGTGATCGTCTACGACGACGCGGACCTGGAGCTGGCCGCGCAGGGCATCGCGGAGGCCGCGTACTTCAACGCCGGCCAGGACTGCACGGCGGCGACCAGGGTGCTCGCCGGGCCGCGGGTGCACGACGACTTCGTCGCGGCGATCACCGAGGCGGCGAAGGGCACGAAGGTCGGCGGCCCGGACGTGACCGATGCCGACTACGGCCCGCTGAACAACCCGAACCAGCTGGCCAGGGTGAGCGGGTTCTTCGACCGGGTCCCTGGCCACGCCGACGTCGGCACCGGCGGCACGCAGGTGGGCGACCGCGGGTACTTCTTCTCGCCGACCGTCGTCTCCGGGCTACGGCAGGACGACGAGATGGTGCAGAACGAGATCTTCGGCCCGGTCGTCACCGTGCAGCGCTTCACCGACGAGGACGAGGCGCTCGCCTGGGCGAACGGCGTGGAGTACGGCCTGGCGTCCAGCGTGTGGACCCGCGACCACGGCAAGGCGATGCGGGCGGCCAGGCGGCTGGACTTCGGCTGCGTCTGGATCAACACGCACATCCCGATCGTCGGCGAGATGCCCCACGGCGGCTTCAAGCACTCCGGTTACGGCAAGGACCTCTCCATGTACTCCTTCGAGGACTACACGAGGATCAAGCACGTCATGAGCAACCTCGGCGCCTAGCCAGGGTCAGTCGGCGCTCTCCGGTTCGGGGACGAGCCAGAGCGCGCCCAGCGGTGGGATGGTCAGCTCGGTCGACGCGGGCTGGCCGTGCCACGGCTCGGTGGTCGCCTGTACGACGCCGAAGTTGCCGACGCCGCTGCCGCCGTACGGGTGGGCGTCGGTGTTCAGGGCCTCGCGCCACCGGCCCGCGGCGGGCAGGCCGAGGCGGTAGCCGATGTGCGGGACGGCGGAGAAGTTCACCACGCACGCGAGCGCGGTGCCGTCCGCGGCCCGGCGGAGGAACGACAGGGTGTTGCCGGTGGAGTCGTCGGCGTCGATCCAGGAGAAGCCCTGCGGGTCGTGGTCCTGCTCCCACAGCGCAGGCGAGTCCGCGTAGAGCAGGTTGAGGTCGCGGATCAGCGTCTGCAGGCCGCGGCGGTCCGGCTGGTCGAGGTGGAACCAGGCCAGCCCGTCCTGCTCCGACCACTCGGTGTCCTGGCCGAACTCCGCGCCCATGAACACCAGCTGCTTGCCCGGGTGCGCCCACATGTACGCGTAGAGCGCGCGCAGGCCGGCGAGCTTGCGCCAGTGGTCACCGGGCATCCGCCGGTACAGCGAGCCCTTGCCGTGCACCACCTCGTCGTGCGACAGCGGCAGTACGAAGTTCTCGCTGTACGCGTACATCATGGAGAACGTCAGCTCGTGGTGGTGGAACTGTCGGTGGATCGGGTCGCGGGCCAGGTAGCCCAGCGTGTCGTGCATCCAGCCCATGTTCCACTTGAAGCCGAACCCGAGCCCGCCGACGTAGGTGGCGCGGGACACGCCGGACCACGATGTCGACTCCTCGGCGATGGTGACCGCGCCCGGCACCCGCTTGTAGATCGTCGCGTTGGTCTCCTGCAGGAACGCGATCGCCTCCAGGTTCTCCCTGCCGCCGTGCCGGTTCGGCACCCACTCGCCTTCCTTCCTGGAGTAGTCCAGGTAGAGCATCGAGGCGACCGCGTCGACGCGCAGGCCGTCGACGTGGAACTCCTCGAGCCAGTAGAGGGCGTTCGCCACCAGGAAGTTGCGCACCTCGTGCCGGCCGTAGTCGAAGACGAGCGTGCCCCAGTCGGGGTGCTCGCCCTGCCGCGGGTCACCGTGCTCGTACAGCGTGGTGCCGTCGAACCGCGCCAGCGCCCACGCGTCCTTCGGGAAGTGGGCGGGCACCCAGTCGACGAGCACGCCGATACCCGCCTGGTGCAGCCGGTCGACCAGGTGCCTGAACTCGTCCGGGTGACCGAACCGCGACGACGGCGCGTAGTACGACGTCACCTGGTAGCCCCAGGAACCGCCGAACGGGTGCTCGGCGACCGGGAGGAACTCGACGTGCGTGAACCCGAGGTCGCGGACGTACGCGACGAGCTGGTCGGCCAGCTCGACGTAGCTGAGCCCGGGACGCCACGACCCGAGGTGCACCTCGTACGCGGACATCGGCGCGTACGTCGGGTTGGTCCGCTCCCGCCGCGCCAGCCACGCGTCGTCCGCCCACTCGTACGTGGACTCGTACACCACCGACGCCGTGGCCGGCGGCTGCTCGGTCGCGAACGCCATCGGGTCGGCCTTGTGCCGCCACACCCAGTCGGCGCCGAGCACCGCGAACTTGTACCTGACGCCCGCCGTCACCTCGGGCACGAACAGCTCCCAGACGCCGCTGCTGCCCATCATCCGCATCGGGTGGGAGTGCCCGTCCCAGTGGTTGAAGTCACCGACCACGCGCACGCCCTTGGCGTTCGGCGCCCACACGGCGAACGAGGTGCCGACCACGTCGCCGCGCGCGGTCTTGTAACGGCGGACGTGCGCGCCGAGCACCGTCCACAGTTGTTCGTGCCTGCCCTCGTTGAACAGGTGCAGGTCGACATCGCCCAGCGTGGGCAGGAACCGGTACGCGTCGTCCTCGACGACCGTGTCGTCGCCGTAGCCGACCTCGAGCCGGTAGTCCACCGGTTCTGCGCCGGCGACCTCGGCCGTGTAGACGCCGGCGTCGACGTGGGTCAGCGGCAGCCGCGAGCCGTCGGCCAGCAGCGCGGTGACGGCGGACGCCGCCGGCCGCAGGGCCCGGATGACCGTCGTGTCGCCGCTGCGGTGACAGCCGAGCAGACCGTGCGGGTCGTGATGCGTCCCCTCGGCCAGCTGCCGTAGCTGGTCGGCGAGCTCCCCAGGTGCCTCGCTCATAGTGCCTTCTCGACGATTCCTTCGATCGCGCTCATCGGGATCCGCAGCCAGCTCGGCCGGTGCCGCGCCTCGTACACGACCTCGTAGACGGCCTTGTCGAGCTCGAACGCGGTCAGGAGGGCACGTTGGTCGCGCGGGTCGGCGCCGACCTCGCCGGCGTAGCCGGTGCAGAACGCGTCGGTGTTCCTGTCGCTCCACTCGTGCGCCCGGTACGCGTGCTGCTCGTCGTCGAACTGCTCGACCAGCAGGTGGTGCGCGGCGTAGTCGAACGAGCGCAGCATCCCGGCGACGTCCTTCAGCGGCGACATCAGCGCGACGCGGTCCGCCAACGGGTGCTCCGGCTCGCCCTCGAAGTCGATCAGCACCCACCCGTCGGTGGTGCGCATCACCTGGCCCAGGTGGTAGTCGCCGTGCACCCGCTGCGCGGGGAACGACGACACCTGGCCGGGCAGCGCCCGGAAGACCTGGTCAATGCGGTCGGCGTGGGTGGCCAGGCTGGGCACCTCGCGTTGTGCGTGGGCGAGCCTGCGGCGCATGGTCGCCGCGAGCTCGGTCACCTCCGCGGGACCTGCCGTCATGGTCTCCAGCGAGCGGGCCAGGTCGGCGTGTACCGCCGCCGTCGCGGCGCCGAGCCGCTCGGACTCGGCGGCGAAGTCGCCGCCCACCTCGTCGGGGTGCAGGTCGGCCTCGGCGAGCAGGTCGCGCACGCTGCCCGTGGCGAGCAGCCAGCCGTCCGTGCCGGTGCGCAGGAACCGTTGCAGCAGCGCGAGGGTCGTGCCGGTGCCGGCGACGTCGGCCTCGATCCAGCCGAGCGGCTCGGCGACGTGCGCCGAGCCGGCGTTGGCCAGGGCCAGCGTGACCTCGAGGTCCGGGTTGACGCCAGGCACCAGCCTGCGGAACGTCTTGAGGATCGACTCGTCGCCGAAGATCAGCGACGTGTTGGTCTGCTCGTGCGGGAGGGCGAGGCTCGCCAACGTCGGGTCGAGCGGCCCGGACTCCGGCACCGAGCGGAACCGCAGCCCGTCGACGTCGGCGTTGCGGGAGATCAGGTCGATCAGCCGCGGGGTGATGTCGTGGTCGTGCGCGGCGTCGTACCACTCCACCTCGTCGCCGCTGCCGATGTGCACGTGCGCCAGCCGTTGCGGCAGCTGGGACCGCTCGCCGAGGAGCAGCTGGTACTTGTCGCTGCCGCCGTCGTGGGTCACGGCCAGCACCAGGAGGGACATGGCGGGGTCGCCGCCGAGCAGCTCGGTGCGGCGCTCGACCTCCACGCTGCGCAGGGTGCGTGACCCGCCCGCGTACCACCGCTGTGCGGGCAGCCAGTGAAGTAGCCGCTTCTCGAGTGTCATCCGCTGCGCTTCGCGTCTCCGCTCCATGCGATCTGCTTGCCAGGCTAGCCGTACATTCTCGCGTGCGTGGCCTCCTCCGCGCGAGTCGGCAGCTCGAACCAGTAGAACCCGTGGCCGGGGAGGGTGAGCAGGTACGGCAGCTCGCCGATGGCGGGGAACGGCACGTTGCCCATGCACTCCATCGGCACCGTGCCCTCGTACCTGCGCAGGTCGAGCTCCACCGGCTGCGGGAACCTGGACAGGTTGTTCACGCAGAGCAGCCGGTCGTCGCCCATCTCCCGCACGTACGCGAACACGCTCGGGTTGCTGCCGCCGATGTCCGTGAACGTGCCGAGACCGAACGCCGGGTGTCTTTGCCGGATCTCGATCATCCGCCTGGTCCAGTGCAGCAGCGACCCGGTGTCGCGCGTCTGCGCCTCGACGTTGAGCGCCTGGTAGCCGTAGACCGGGTCCATGATGACCGGCAGGTACAGCTGCTGCGGGTCGCACCGGGAGAAGCCGGCGTTGCGGTCCGGGGTCCACTGCATGGGGGTGCGCACCCCGTCGCGGTCACCCAGCCAGATGTTGTCGCCCATGCCGATCTCGTCGCCGTAGTACAGCACCGGCGAGCCCGGCAGCGA
The DNA here is from genome assembly GCA_009379825.1 of Streptosporangiales bacterium. Classification (NCBI taxonomy): domain Bacteria; kingdom Bacillati; phylum Actinomycetota; class Actinomycetes; order Streptosporangiales; species Streptosporangiales bacterium. The sequence goes on along the minus strand of WHTA01000023.1, from coordinate 54,238 downwards.
GAGCAGCAGCGCGGTGAACAGCTCCTGCTGGTTGGTGTCGTTCTCCAGCAGCGGGGCGAGCCGACGCCTGATCCCGATGTTCGCGCGCATCCGGGGATCCTTCGCGTACTCCTGCCACATGTAGTCGCGCTCGTCGTCGGTGACCATCTCGAGCGTCAGCTCGTCGTGGTTGCGCAGGAAGATGCCCCACTGGCAGTGCTCGGGGATGGTCGGCGTACGCGCGAGGATCTCCGTCAACGGGTACCGCTGTTCCCGCCGTACGGCCATGAAGATGCGCGGCATCAACGGGAAGTGGAACGACATGTGGCACTCGTCGCCGCCGACCTTCGGGTCACCGAAGTACTCGACGACGTCCTCCGGCCACTGGTTCGCCTCGGCGAGCAGCACGCGGTCGGGGTAGATCCGGTCGACCTCTTCGCGCACGCGCCTGAGGAACTCGTGCGTCGGCTCGAGGTTCTCGCAGTTGGTGCCGTCCTCCTCGAAGAGGTACGGCACGGCGTCCAGCCGGAACCCGTCGATGCCGAGGTCGAGCCAGAAGCGGAGGACCTCGAGCATCGCCGCCTGGACTTCCGGGTTCTCGTAGTTGAGGTCCGGCTGGTGGCTGTAGAACCGGTGCCAGAAGTACTGCCCGCGCACCTGGTCGTAGGTCCAGTTCGACGGCTCGGTGTCGACGAAGATGATCCGCGCGTCCGGGTAGCCCTCGTCGTCGTCGGCCCAGACGTAGTAGTCGCCGTACGGCCCGTTGGGATCGTTGCGGGAGGCCTGGAACCACGGGTGTTGGTCACTGGTGTGGTTCATCACCAGGTCGGTGATGATCCTGATGCCGCGCTTGTGGGCCTCGTCGATCAGCTCGACGAGATCGGCGATGGTGCCGAACTCCGGCAGGATGGTGAAGAAGTCACTGATGTCGTAGCCGCCGTCGCGCAACGGGGACTCGTACATCGGCAGCAACCAGAGACAGTCGATGCCGAGCCACGACAGGTAGTCCAGCCGCGAGGTGAGGCCCTTGATGTCGCCGACACCGTCGTCGTTGCTGTCGTGGAACCCGCGGATCAGCACCTCGTAGAACACGGCCCGCTTGTACCAGTGCGGGTCAGGTGGCGAGTCGGGCTCGGGGTTGCTCAATCGACGTACCTCCGCACGGTGAAGACGTGAGCGGGCTGTGGCCATGGGTCGAGACGGACGTAGTTGCGCTGGCCCCAAACGTACTCGGCGCCGGTCATCAGGTCGTGGACGAGGAGCTTGGCATCCCAGTCGAATCCGAGCGCCGGCAGGTCGAGGTCCACCGACGCCTCATGGGCGCCGTGCGGGTCGAGGTTGCAGACCACGAGCACGATATCGCCGAGCCCGCCGTTCTCCGGCCCAGGTACCCGTTTGGAGTAGCAGATGATGTGCGGGTCGGCCTGCGCGACGGTGTGGAAGCGCAGGTTCCGCAGGTGGTGCAGTGCCGGGTGCTCGCGCCTGATCTGGTTGAGGGCGGTCAGGTACGGCGTGATCGACGTCCCCGCGCGCTCGGCAGCCGCCCACTCCCTGGGCCGGAACTGGTACTTCTCCGAGTCGAGGTACTCCTCGCTGCCCGGCCGCACCGGCGTGTTCTCGCACAGCTCGTAGCCGCTGTAGACGCCCCAGGTCGGCGAGAGCGTGCTGGCGAGCACGGCCCGGATGACGAACGCAGGTGGCCCGCCGTGCTGGAGGTACGCGTGCAGGATGTCGGGCGTGTTGACGAAGAAGTTGGGCCGCATGAACGCGGCCGTCTGCTGCGACAGCTCGGTGAGGTACTCCTCGAGCTCCTCCTTGCCGTTGCGCCAGGTGAAGTAGGTGTACGACTGCTGGAAGCCGAGCTTGCCGAGCGTGTGCATCACCGCGGAGCGGGTGAACGCCTCGGCGAGGAAGATCACGTCCGGGTCGGTCTCGTTCACCGTGCGGATCAACCGCTCCCAGAACCACCCGGGCTTCGTATGGGGGTTGTCCACCCGGAAGATCCGTACGCCGTGGTCCATCCAGTGCCGCACGATGCGCAGCACCTCGGTGAAGATGCCCTCGGGGTCGTTGTCGAAGTTGATCGGGTAGATGTCCTGGTACTTCTTCGGCGGGTTCTCCGCGTACGCGATCGACCCGTCCGCACGGACGGAGAACCACTCCGGGTGCTCGGTGGCCCAGGGGTGGTCGGGTGAGGCCTGCAGCGCCAGGTCGAGCGCGACCTCGAGCCCGTGCTCGCGGGCCGTGGCGACGAACTCGTCGAAGTCGTCGATGGTGCCGAGGTCGGGGTGCACGGCGTCGTGCCCGCCTTCGGCCGAGCCGATCGCCCAGGGCACGCCAGGGTCGTCCGGGCCGGCGACGAGCGTGTTGTTCGGCCCCTTCCTGTTGGTCGTGCCGATCGGGTGGATCGGTGGCAGGTAGACGACGTCGAAGCCCATCTCCGCGATCTTCGGCAGCCGCTTGGCCACCGTGCGGAAGGTGCCGGACACCGGCTGCGGGTCGACCGTGGCGCCCTCGGAGCGCGGGAAGAACTCGTACCACGAGCCGAACAGTGCACGCTGCCGCTCGACCCGCACGGGGAAGGCGGCGCTCGGCGTGACGTGCTCGCGCAGCGGGTACGCGTCGAGCAGCGCGGTCACCGCGGACGCGGTGGCGGCCGCGAGACGCTCCTCGGGCGGCCGGTTGGTGTCGCGCAGCGTGCGGGGGAGCGCCTCGATCGTCTGCCGGTACGGCTTGGGTACCTGCCGTGCGGCGCGCTCGAACAGCCGCGCGCCCTCCTCGAGCATGAGTTCTGAATCGATCCCGAGGGGGATCTTGATGCCGGCGTCGTGCCGCCAGGTGGCGAGCGGGTCGCCCCACGCCTCGATGCGGAACGTCCACTCGCCCGCGTCCGGCACCGTGACGTCGGCCGCCCACAAGTCCAGCCACGGGGTGTCGAGCCGCATCGGCACCGGCGTGCGGCAGCGGCCGTCCGGGCCGCGGAGCACGACGGTGGCGGCGACCGCATCGTGGCCTTCGCGGAACACCGTTGCCGAGACACGGAAGGTCTCACCAGCCACCGCCTTCGCCGGCCAACGGCCGCCGTCGACGGTCGGCTGGACGTCCAAGATCGGGAAACGTCCGAGGGTCACGCGCCGACGATAGCGGAAGAGATACGCGTGCACGGGCGGCGGTGCGAGTCCGTCGACCTGTCGCTGACCGGCCCGGATGCGGGCCGGGAAAACTGATGCCCACGCGCCGCACAATCCGGCACCTGGAACCACTAGGCTTCCCGCCCGTGAAAGCAATCCGTCGGATGAACGTACGCACCTCGCTGCCCGGGCGCCTGGAGGCGCTCGCTGAGCTGATCACCAACCTCCGCTGGTCATGGCACCCGCCGACCAGGGAGCTGTTCGCCTCGGTCGACCCGGATGCGTGGGAGCGCACCAGGTACGACCCGTCCGCGCTGCTCGCCGAGGTGTCGGCCGAGCGGCTCGCCGCGTTGGCGGAGGACGAGGACTTCCTGCGCCGCCTCGGCGCTGCGCACGCCGACCTGACCGAGTACCTCTCCGGGCAGCGTTGGTTCCAGTCGCTCGACGACGCGCCGCGGGCGATCGCCTACTTCTCGCCCGAGTTCGGGCTGACCGAGGTGCTGCCGCAGTACTCCGGCGGACTCGGCATCCTCGCCGGCGACCACCTGAAGGCGGCCAGCGATCTCGGCGTGCCGATCGTCGGGCTCGGTCTGCTCTACCGGCACGGCTACTTCAGGCAGTCGCTGTCGCACGACGGCTGGCAGCAGGAGCGCTACCCGGCCGTCGACCCGGACGGCCTGCCGCTGACCTTGGTCAGGGACTCCGGTGGCGCCCCCGTGCAGATCTCCGTCGGATTGCCCGGCGGCCGGTCGATGGGCGCGCAGATCTGGCAGGCGCAGGTCGGCCGGGTGCCGCTGCTGCTGCTCGACTCCGACATCGAGAGCAACGCGCCGGCCGAGCGCGAGGTGACCGACCGGTTGTACGGCGGCAGCACCGACCACCGGCTGCTGCAGGAGATGCTGCTCGGCATCGGCGGCGTACGGGCGATCCGCGCCTGGTGCAGGGAGACCGGCCACCCGGAGCCCGAGGTGTACCACACCAACGAGGGGCACGCCGGGTTCCTCGGCCTGGAGCGGATCAGGGAGCTCGTGGTCGAGCACGGCCTGTCGTTCGACGAGGCGCTCGAGGCCGTACGCGCCGGCACCGTGTTCACCACGCACACGCCGGTGCCCGCCGGCATCGACAGGTTCCCGCGCGATCTCGTCGACCAGCACTTCGGCGGCGACAACGCGTTCGACGGCGTGCCGGTGGAACGGATCATGGAGCTCGGCGCCGAGACGTACGAGAGCGGCGACCCCGACGTCTTCAACATGGCCGTGATGGGCCTGCGGCTCGGCCAGCGCGCCAACGGGGTCAGCCTGCTGCACGGTGCGGTCAGCCGGGAGATGTTCGGCGGCCTGTGGCCGGGCTTCGACACCCAGGAGGTGCCGATCACCTCGGTGACCAACGGTGTACACGAGCGCACCTGGGCCGCCGACGAGGTGCTCGGTCTGCTCCACCCCGCGGGCCTGCACAGCGAGCAAGAGTTCGACCCGCAGACCTGGCGGTCCGTGGTCAGCGGCATCGACGACGGCACCGTGTGGCAGATGCGCTCGACGTTGCGTAAGCACTTGGTGCACGAGGCCAGGCGGCGGCTGCGGCTGTCCGCCCTGCAGCGCGGCGCGAGCGAGGCCGAGCTGTCGTGGGTCGACGACGCGCTCGACCCGAACGTGCTGACCATCGGGTTCGCCCGCCGTGTGCCGTCGTACAAGCGGCTCACGCTGATGCTGCGCGACCGTGACCGGCTGAAGTCGCTGCTGCTCGACCCGGACCGACCGATCCAGATCGTGATCGCGGGCAAGGCGCACCCGGCCGACGACGGCGGCAAGCGGCTGATCCAGGAGATCGTCTGGTTCGCCGACGACCCCGAGGTGCGGCACCGGATCGTCTTCCTGCCGGACTACGACATGGAGATGGCCAGGTTCCTCGTCTCTGGCTGCGACGTCTGGCTGAACAACCCGCTGCGCCCGCTCGAGGCCTGCGGCACGTCCGGCATGAAGGCCGCGCTCAACGGTGGGCTCAACCTGTCCATCAGGGACGGCTGGTGGGACGAGTGGTTCGACGGCGCGAACGGGTGGGCGATCCCGAGCGCCGACAAGCGTCCAGACCCGGACCACCGCGACGAGCTCGAGGCGACCGCTCTCTACGAGCTGGTCACCGACCAGGTGGCGCCCCGGTTCTACGACACCGACGAGCACGGCCTGCCGCGCCGGTGGATCGAGATGGTCAGGCACACGCTGGCCGAGCTCAGCCCCCGCGCGTCCGCCAACCGGATGCTCGTGGAGTACGTGACCAGGCTGTACGCGCCGGCCGCCGACAGCACGCGGCGGATCGTCGCCGACGGCTTCGCGGGCGCCCGCCAGTTGGCCGAGTGGAAGGCCAGGGTGCGCAAGGGGTGGCCGTCGGTCTCGATCGAGCACGTCGAGTCGACCGGCACGTTCGACGTCGCCGAGCTCGGTGGCGGGGTGCCGATCCGGGCGATCGTGAGCCTCGGCGAGCTGTCCCCGGCGGACGTCGAGGTGCAGGCCGCGTACGGCAGGATCAGCGACTCGGACGACATCGAGGCCCCCTCGGTCGTCGCGCTCACCGCGGTCGAGCAGTACGACGACGGCCGGATGCGCTTCGAGGGCGAGGTGCCGCTCGACCGCACCGGGGCGTTCGGCTACACGGTACGGGTGCAGCCGCGCCACGACCTGCTCGCCGACCCGGCCGAGCTGGGCCTTGTGGTGCTACCCGACCAGCCGGTGGGCTTGACCAACGGCACGTTGCGGTAGCTGCGCGTAGCTCTCTCGACAGGGGCTGCCGGCCGGTCGGCCGGCAGCCCCTGTCGTCGTTGTTTCCGGGGCGGTCCGGGTCAGCCGGGGTTTCGTGATGGGCGGGTCCCCGGTGCGTCTCGGCCGGCAGCCCCTGTCGTCGGTGTTTCCGGGGCGGTCCGGGTCAGCCGGGGTTTCGTGATGGGCGGGTCCCCGGTGCGTCTCGGCCGTCAGGCCTTGTCGTCGTCCTCGGGGCGGATCAGCCGGGGTTTCGTGATGGGCGGGTCCCCGGTGCGTCTCGGCCGTCAGGCCTTGTCGTCGTCCTCGGGGCGGATCAGCCGGGGTTTCGTCATCGGTGGGGCCTGCTTGGCGGAGGGACGGCGTGCGCTGCGGATGGCGAAGGCAGCCACCAGGCAGCCGATGGCCACCACGAGGACGAGCAGCCACGGCAGCCGCGCGCCCCGTAGCAGCGGCGCGGACGCGAGGTCGAGCCAGTGCAGGTAGGTCACCTGCCAAGTCTCGTACTCGCGGACCACTGGCCCCGCACCGGCCCCGATATGCCCGGATCTCGCGCCCCGTCGGGCTCACTCGCCGCGATATTGCACCCGTCCGATGGACACGGATCGTCACCGAGACTGACATCAGTTAATTGTCTACAGTCTGCGAGGTGCTCATCCGGGGGCGGACGACGGCTCGACGGCAGGGATGAGATCCGATGACGCACCGCCGATACATCCAGATCACGGCATTGGCGCTCGGCCTCGCACTGGTGGGGTGCTCGAATCCCACCGGCACCGGTGAAGGCACGGGCAAAGCGAAGGAAGGCGGCACGGTCACCGTCGCCTTGGCGGAGGCACCCGACAAGCTCGATCCGACCGTGGCGTCCACGTTCGTCGGGCGGATCGTGTTCGCCAACATGTGCGAGAAGCTGTACGACGTCAACGAGGACCTCGAGCTCGTGCCACAGCTCGCCGCGGACATGCCGGAGATCAGCGAGGACGGCAAGACGTACACCTTCGACGTCCGCGAGGGCGTGAAGTTCAACGACGGCACCGAGCTGAACGCCGCGGCCGTGAAGAAGACCCTCGAGCACTACCAGGACGCACCGGAGTCGGCGCGCTCGGCCGAGCTGAGCGAGATCGACTCGATCGAGACCGAGGGCGACACGACGGTGCGGCTGAACCTGAAGCACCCGTTCGCGCCGCTCACCTCGATCTTCGCGGACCGGTCCGGGATGATCCTGTCGCCGAAGCAGCTCGACGAGCTCGGCGCCGACTTCGCCAACGACCCGGTCTGCGTCGGCCCGTTCTCGTTCAAGGACCGGCCGTCCAGCGACCGCATCGAGCTGACCAAGTCGGACCACTACTACGACAAGTCCGACGTCAAGCTCGACGGCGTCAACTTCAGCGTCATCACCCAAGGCAACGTCCGAGCTGCGAACCTCCGCTCAGGCGATATCGACATCGCCGACCGGATCGAGCCGACGGACATCGAGACGCTGAAGTCCGTCGACGACATAAAGATCTCGCCGGTGACGTCACTGGGGTACCAGGGCATCACGGTGAACGTCGCGAACAGCAACGGTTCGGGCAAGCTGCCGCACAACATCGTGGACAAGCCGCTCGCGCAGGAGCCGAAGCTGCGGGAGGCGTTCGCGCTGAGCCTGGACCGCAAGGCCATCAACAAGGTGGTCTTCGACGGGCAGTACACCCCGGGGTGCACACCGATCTCACCGGTGACCAGCTACGCGCCGGACATCGAGTGCCCCGAGCAGGACCTCGCCAGGGCCAAGCAGCTGGTGAAGGAGACCGGCGTCAAGACGCCGGTGAAGATCACCCTGACCGTGGAGGCGGCCAACCCTGAGGCGACGAAGCTCGGCACGGTCATCCAGGGGATGGCGAAGAAGGCCGGCTTCCAGGTGAAGGTGCAGTCGACCGAGTTCACCACGGCGCTCGAGCAGTCGCAGGCCGGCAAGCTCGAGACGTTCCAGGTGGGCTGGTCGGGGCGGCTCGACCCGGACCAGAACATCGCACCGTTCTGGGACCCGCGCAGCACGCTCGGCGACAGCGGGGCCAACTACGACGACGTGATGGACCTCATCGCGAAGGAGCGGGCGACGACCGACGGGGCGGAGCGCAAGCAGATCTTCAACCAGCTCACGCAGAAGTTCCTCGAGTACAACAACGTCATCTACCTGTACCACCCGAAGGTGGTGCTGGGTAACCGGACGAGCCTCTCCGGCGTCGAGTACTACGGCGACGGCCTGATCCGGCTCAAGACGGCCACGCAGACCGGCTGACGGGCGCTGCGGATGTTGTGGTTCCTCGCCCGGCGTGCCGGCGCCTCGTTGATCACCTTGTTCATCGCGACGGTCGTGGTGTTCCTCGGGGTGCGGGCACTGCCGGGCGACCCGGCCGTCGCGCTGTCGGCCGAGACCGCGTCACCGGAAGCGATCGAGACGATCAGGCAGAAGTACGCGCTGGACGAGCCGCTGGTCGTCCAGTACGGCCTGTGGATCGGGCGTGCGTTCCAGGGCGACCTGGGTACCTCGCCGAAGACCGGCCTGCCGGTGACCCAGACCCTGATGGAACGGCTGCCGATCACGTTGGAGCTGGCGAGCCTGTCGCTGCTCGTGGCGGTGTTGATCGGCGTGCCGCTCGGGATCGCGGCAGCGGTGCGGCGCGGCAGCGTGCTCGACTACGTGTGCAGCACCACCGCGCTCGCCGGGCTGTCGATCCCGAACTTCTGGCTCGGCATCCTGCTGATCCTCGCGTTCGCGGTGCAGTTCCCCATACTGCCGGCGTCCGGGTTCGAGCCGTTGACCAATCCGATCGGCAACCTGTCGCACATGCTGATGCCCGCCGTCGTGCTCGGTACGGCGCTCGCCGCGGTGGTGATGCGGTAGATGCGGTCGGCGATGTTGGAGTCGTTGGGCGCGGACTACGTACGCACGGCGCGGGCGAAGGGCATGAGCGAGCGGACGGTCGTCGGCCTGCACGCGCTGCGGAACAGTCTGGTCACCGTCGTGACGGTGGTCGGCCTGCAGCTGGGTGCACTGATCTCGGGCGCGGTGGTGACCGAGCAGATCTTCGTGATCCCCGGCATCGGACGCCTCACCGTCGACTCGGTGTTCAGCCGTGACTACCCGGCCCTGCAGGGTGTCGTGCTGGTGACGGCCACCGGGTACATCCTCGCGAACTTCCTCGTCGACGTCGCGTACTCGGTGCTGAACCCGCGGATCCGGGTCGGGGGAGGTGCGTCGTGACGACGCTGACCGCGGACACCGTCGCCTCCTCCGCCGTCGCCAGGCGGCGGCTGGTGCGCAGGTTCGCCAAGCGGCGGCTCGCCGTCGTGGGGTTGGTCGGCGTGGTCGTCGTGGTGCTGACGGCGCTGTTCGCCCCGTTGCTCGCTCCGTACGACCCTTCCGCGTCCGACTACGGGTCGGTGCTCGAGCCGCCGTTCAGCCCAGGGCATTTGCTCGGCACCGACGACGTCGGCCGCGACCTGCTCTCCCGCGTGATCGTCGGCGCGCGTGCCTCGCTCACCGCGGGCGTGCTCTCCACGTTCATCGCGGTGTGCGTCGCCGTGCCGATCGGGCTCGTGGCCGGGTACTACCGTGGCTGGATCGACCCGGTCATCTCGCGGGTGACGGACGTCGTGCTCTCCTTCCCGTTCCTGATCCTCGCGGTCGGGTTGGCGGCGATCCTCGGGCCGTCGCTGATGAACGCGACGATCGCGCTCGCGGTCGGGCAGATTCCGCAGTTCGTGCGCATCACGCGTGGCGAGGTGCTCGGGCTGCGCGAGCTGGAGTACGTGGAGGCCGCGGTGGTCAACGGTGCGCCCGACCGGGTGGTGCTGTTCAAGCACATCCTGCCCAACACCGTGAACCCGCTGATCGTGCAGGCCACGGTCGCGATCCCGACGGCCATCATCGGCGCCGCCATCCTTTCCTTCCTCGGGTTGGGCGAGCAGCCGCCGACACCGAGCTGGGGGACCATGCTGTCGGAGGCGCAGCAGTACATCGCGCAGTCGCCCTGGTACGCGGTCTTCCCCGGTCTGGCCATCGCGCTGACCACGTTGTCGTTCAACCTGTTCGGCGACGGCCTGCGGGACGTACTCGACGTGAGGACGAGCACATGAGCGGCGAGGAGCGCCTGGTCGTCGAGGACCTGAAGGTGCGCTTCGACAGCGACGACGGCACCGTGCTCGCGGTCAACGGGGTGTCGTTCTCCGTCGGTCCAGGAGGCGTGGTCGCGCTCGTCGGGGAGTCCGGCTGCGGCAAGTCGGTGACGGCGATGGCGCTGCTCGGCCTGTTGCCCGCGACGGCGACCAGGTCGGGAAGCGTACGGCTGGAGGGCAGGGACATCTCCGACCTCGGCCCCAAGCAGCTGCGCGAGATCAGGGGCCGCGACATGTCCATGATCTTCCAGGAGCCGATGACGTCGCTGAACCCCGCGTTCACCGTCGGCTTCCAGATCGGTGAGGTGCTCCGTCGACACGTTGGGCTGTCGCGCAAGGACGCCAGGGTCCGCGCCGTAGAGCTGCTCGACCTGGTGCGCATCCCGGCCGCGGAGCAGCGCGTGGACGACTTCCCGCACCAGATGTCCGGCGGCATGCGGCAGCGCGTGATGATCGCCATGGCTGTGGCGTGCAACCCGAAGGTGCTGCTGGCCGACGAGCCCACGACGGCGCTGGACGTCACCATCCAGGCCCAGGTGCTCGACATCATGCGCGATCTGCGCGAGCAGTTCGGCACGTCGATCGTCATCATCACGCACGACCTCGGGGTGGTGGCCGACATCGCCGACGACGTCGTCGTCATGTACGCCGGGCACGTGGTGGAGTCCGCGGACGCGGACTCGGTGTTCACCAACCCGCAGCACCCGTACACGGTCGGTCTGCTCGGCTCCGTGCCGCGCCCCGACCTGGGGCCGGACAGCGCGCCCGAGCGGTTGCGGGAGATTCCGGGCATCGTCCCCGTGCTACGCGAGCAGCCGACGGCGTGCGTGTTCGCGCCGCGGTGTCCGCGCGCGGACGACGAGTGCCTGGCGGAGATGCCGCCGCTGGCGGCGACGGCGCCCGGACAGCTCGCGGCGTGTGTGCACCCGGGTGCGAAGGCGGCGGAGGGTGCGTATGGCTGACCATCTGCTCGAGGTGACCGGGCTGACCAAGTACTTCGACGTACCCCGCAGCCGCGGTGGTGGCCGGGTGCACGCGGTCGACGGCGTCGACCTGACCATCGACGAGGGCGAGATCGTCGGCCTGGTGGGGGAGTCAGGCAGCGGCAAGTCGACCGTGGCCAGGTGCATCGTGCGCCTCATCGAGCCGACCGGTGGCCGGATCACGTTGCACGGCCGCGACATCACGCACCTGTCGCGGCGGCAGATGCGGCCGCTGCGCCGGCAGGTGCACATGGTGTTCCAGGACCCGTACTCGTCGCTGGACCCGCGCACGCAGGTCGAGGAGATCGTCGCGGAGCCGGTGCGGATGCACGGCATCGCCAGCGGCCACGACGTACGGCGGCTGGTGGCCGACATGCTCGAACGGGTCGGCCTCTCCGCGGACATGGCGCGCCGGTACCCGCACGAGCTCTCCGGCGGGCAGCGGCAGCGGGTCGGGCTGGCCAGGTCGCTTGTGCTCGAGCCGAGCCTGCTGATCGCGGACGAACCGGTGTCCGCGCTGGACGTCTCCGTGCAGGCGTCGATCATCAACCTCGTCCTCGACCTGCAGCGCGACATGGGGTTCAGCTGCCTGTTCGTCGCCCACGACCTGTCCACGGTCGAGTTCCTGTGCAACAAGGTCGCGGTGATGTACCTCGGTCGCATCGTCGAGCAGGCGACCCGCGACCAGCTGTTCCGCGGCCCGCGGCACCCGTACACGCAGTCGCTGCTGTCCGCGGTCGTGCTGCCGGACCCGCAGGCGCAGCGCGAGCGACAGCGCGTGGTGCTGCCAGGCGACATCCCCAGTCCGATCAACCCGCCGTCCGGCTGCCGGTTCCACACCCGTTGCCCGGTCGCTGAGCTGCCGATGTGCCGCGACCAGACACCGGAGCTCGTCGACCACACCGATGACGGACACTATGGAGCGTGTCACCTGATCGGGGCCGACGGACGTGCCCCGGACGTGACGGGAGGAGCGGACACCCTTGTTCACCACGAGACCTGAACTCGCCGGCACGTTCGGCATGGTGGCGTCGACGCACTGGCTCGCGTCGAGCAGCGGCATGGCGGTGCTGGAGAAGGGCGGTAACGCCTTCGACGCCGCGGTGGCGGCGGGCTTCGTCCTGCAGGTCGTCGAGCCGCACCTCAACGGCCCCGCCGGTGAGGTGCCGATGATCGCCTGGGACGCCCGTGCCGAGCGGCCGTTCGTGGTGTGCGGGCAGGGCACGGCGCCGGCGGCAGCGACGACGGACGCGTTCCGCGAGCTCGGTCTCGACCTGGTGCCCGGCACCGGCCTGCTGCCGGCGTGCGTGCCAGGCCAGTTCGGCGCGTGGCTGCTGCTGTTGCGCGACTACGGCACGCTGCCGCTGCGCGACGTGCTGGAGTACGCCATCGGCTACGCGGAGCACGGCTTCCCCGTCGTGCCCCGCATCGCCTCGACGGTGGACCTGGTCGCCGACCTCTTCAGGGAGCACTGGTTGACCTCCGCCGCGCTGTGGCTGCCAGGTGGCGCGCCTCCGGTGCCTGGCCAGGTGTTCAGGAACCCGGAGCTCGCCGCGACGTACACCAGGCTGGTCGAGGAGGGGGAGCGTGCCGGCAGCGACCGGCAGGCGCAGATCGAAGCCGCGCGGCAGGCGTTCTACAGCGGGTTCGTGGCGGAGACCGTCGCCTCGTTCGCCGAGCACGAGGTGATGGACGTCAGCGGCGAGCCGCACCGCGGCCTGCTCGGCTACGACGACATGGCGGCCTGGCGGGCTTCGGTCGAGGAGCCGGTCTCGTACGACTACCGCGGCCACACCGTGCTCAAGGCGGGACCGTGGACGCAGGGGCCGGTGTTCCTGCAACAGCTCGCGCTGCTCGCCGGATTCGACCTGGACGCGTACGACCCGTGCTCGGCCGACTTCGTACACCTGGTGACCGAGTGCGCCAAGCTCGCATTCGCCGACCGCGAGGCGTACTACGGCGATCCCGCGTTCGCCGACGTGCCGTTGGACACCCTGCTCTTGGCGGCGTACAACGACGAGCGGCGCAAGCTGGTCGGCGACGTGGCCGACACCGGCCCGTTGCGGCCGGGCGCGGTCGCCGGCGAAGCGCCGCGACTGCCGCGGCCCGTTGCCGCGGCCGGGGACGCGGGGTCCGCGGGCGCGGTGGGCGAGCCGACCGTCCAGCCGTCCGGGTTGACCCGCGGCGACACCTGCCATCTCGACGTGGTTGACCGCTGGGGCAACCTGGTGAGCGCCACGCCGAGCGGTGGCTGGCTGCAGAGCTCACCGGTGATCCCCGGACTCGGCTTCGCGCTCGGCACCCGCGGGCAGATGTACTGGCTCGAGGACGGCCTGCCGGCGTCGCTCGTGCCGGGGAAGCGCCCGCGTGCGACGCTGACGCCGTCGCTCGCGCTGCGCGGCGGCGCGCCGTACCTGGCGTTCGGCACGCCGGGCGGCGACCAGCAGGACCAGTGGTCGGTGCTGCTGTTCCTGCGCCACGTGCATCACGGGATGAACCTGCAGGAGGCCATCGACGCGCCGGCGTGGCACACCAGCCACTTCCCGTCGTCGTTCTACCCGCGGCAGGCCAACCCCGGCCGGCTGCACGTGGAGGACCGCATCGGTGCCGACGTGCTCGCCGAGCTGCGCAGCCGCGGGCACGAGGTGGTCGCAGAGGAGCCCTGGTCGCTCGGCCGGCTGAGCGCGGTGAGCCGGGGGCCGGACGGCCTGCTGAAGGCCGGTGCCAACCCGCGTGGCATGCAGGGATACGCGACAGGACGGTAGGACCGATGTCCGAGGCCCAGGGCAACCACGGCTACCAGGCGATGACGCCGGTGTCGCGGCCGGGGCCGTTGCGGCACTTGGTGGAGGAGACGCTGCGCGAGCTGATCGTCAGCGGCGCGCTCGCGCCCGGGCAGCACCTCGTCGAGCTGGAGGTGGCCGACCGCCTGCAGGTGAGTCGCGGGCCCGTCCGCGAGGCCTTCCAGGCGCTGCACAGCCAGGGCTGGGTGGACCTGCGGCCCGGGCGGGGCGCCTTCGTGCACGCGCCCACCGTCGAGGAGGTGGACGAGCTGTTCGGCGTGCGCGCCGCGTTGGAGGGCGAGGCCGCCGCGCTGGCCGCCAAGGCCATGTGTGCCGAACGGCTCGCCGAGCTGGAGGAGATCTCCGCGCGCGGGCGTGCCGCCGTGCTCGGGCACGAGTACGACCGGGTGGTCGCGACCAACTCGGAGCTGCACCGGCGCATCGCCGACCTGGCGGGGAACGCGCTGCTGTGCCAGATGATCGCGTCGCTGGACGGCAGGATCAGGTGGTACCTGCGGCCGGTCGTGCACAACCGCGGCATCGCCTCGTGGGACGAGCACGACGCCCTGATCGAGGCGCTCGCCGACCACGACGCGGAGCGTGCCAGGCAGCTGATGCGCGAGCACACCGGACGTACCCGGCAGGCGAACCTGACCGCGCGGCTGGAGTGACGGCTACCGCTGCACCTACTCCGCGCCGCCGGCGCGGGTGCCGTCGGTGGCCGGGTGCTCCACGAGTGCGATGACCCGGTTGGCCATGAACCTGGCGGTACGGATCACCGTGCCCGCACGGGTCACCTCGCTCACCTCGATGACGCTGCGCGAGGTGGCGACCTCGACCCGGCGGCCGATGCGCGTGGCCGCGATCTCGTAGGTCTTGGTCTGGCCGCCGGCATCGACGACGACCTCCACCGTGTCGCCCCTCATGATCCCATTGTCGCGCGCCACACCGACAATGGTGGGATGACCGGCTCACCTCGAACATGGCGTAACACGACGCACGACTGGACGAGGGAGCTGGACGCCGGGCACCTGGCGCAGATCCGCGCGGCGCCGGCGAGTTACGCGCCAGGCGGCGTGGTGCACCTGGTGCTCGAGGTGCTCGCGTACGCGGCCGACGAGGCCGCGGCGACGGGTTCCGGGCGGGCCGTCGTACGGCTGCACGCCGACGGTTCGGTGGCGGTCACCGACCACGGCCGCGGCACCGACACCCGCACCGACGACCAGGGCCGCACGGTGAAGAAGCCGGTGCTGGCGACGAAGGACCTCAGGTTCTTCGACCGTGCCGACCCGGTGCTGCTGCCCGACGGCCGGCCGCGGCGCGGACTGTCGGTCGTGGCCGCGCTGAGCACCTGGCTGGTCCACACGAACAGGCACGCCGACGGCGCCTGGACGCAGCGTTACGAGCACGGGCTGCCGGTCACCGATCTGGCGGCCGTCGACGGTGGCGAGCCGACGGGGACCACCGTGCACTTCCTGCCTGACACCTCGCTCGTGGCGTCCGGGGTCTCGGTGCCGCCGCTGCGGCGGCTCGTGGCGTCCTTCCACCCTCCGCTCGCGGTCCAGATCGAGGAGTGAGTGTCGAGAACCGTGGCTCGGCTCCGACGTCGCCGGTAGAACGTACGGAGGAAAGGACAGAACCATGGACAGCCAGTCGTGCACTTCCAGATCACCAGCCGTGACTCCGCCGCATCGTGCCGCTTCTACCGCGAGCTGTTCGGTTGGCAGCTGGCCATGACCGACGACGGCGAGGGCTTCCTCGACGGGAGCACGACGAAGGACGACGCGGGCAACACGGGGATCAACGGCAGCATCGACAACGGCGCCGAGCCTGGCGTCATGTTCTACGTCTCCGTGCCCGACGTGGAGCAGGCGCTGCAGCGAGCCGAACGCCTCGGCGCGACCCGTACGAAGGGGCCGCAAGGCACGCCGGGGGAGCTCGTCACGGGACAGTTCGTCGACCTCGACGGCCAGGTCATCGGCGTCGCGGGAACGGCATAGCGAGGCTCGCCGCCACGGGCGCACTGGTGTCCGCGCGGTCTGCCTCCGCCGACGAGCCGGAGACAGGCTCGATCCCGTGCGGATCGAGAGCGGACAGCCGCGCTACTACTGGTCGTCCGCAGAACCACGACGTGGCACGTCCATCACTTGAAGGTCCACAGAGGACGGCACCTACTCCAACACCATCGCGATCAACGCGGCAGGGGGCGACCGTGCGCATCCCGCGTTCCCGGACCTCAGCGACGACAGCTGGGAGCTGATCGTCGACCTCAACCTCACCGGTGTCGCGCGCTGTATACGTGCCGCGCTGCCGCATCTGCTGGCCGCGCCCGCGGGTGGCAGCGTGGTGACGATCGGGTCGGTCAACGGCCTGGCGTCGCTGGGTAGCGAACCGTACTCCGCAGCGAAGGCCGGTCTGCAGAACCTCAATGCCAACCTCGCCGCACAGTACGGTCGCCACGGAGTGCGGTTCAACCTGGTCGCCCCGGGTACGACCCGCACCCGCGCATGGGACGGTCAGCCGGACGACCTGGCCGGGATGAGCACCCGCTGTCCGCTCGGCCGGATCGGTGAGCCCGACGACATCGCGGTTGCCGTTGCCTTCCTCGCGTCCGACGACGCCTCGTGGATCACCGGCATCGTGCTCCCGGTCGACGGCGGCGCCCTCGCCGGCGGCATGCGCAGGGTTCTTACGGGTGACGCTTGACGTTCGGCTGGGTAGCTCGGGACGAGATGACGCGTTGTCGCGCGATGGCATTGTCGCTCGTACGGACCAGCCGCCGCACCAGGCGGTGCAGCTCGTGGAACTCCTCCGCGGTCAGCTCGGCGAACTGCTCGTCGTTGACCCGCCGCTGGGCGGGGGCCAGCTCCGCGAGCAGCTGATGGCCGGCCGGTGTGACGGCCAGGTTCACCGCGCGTGAGTCGGTCTTGCTGCGGGTCTTGGTGATCAGGCCGCTGCGTTGCAGCTTGTTCGTCTCCGCGGTGACGAAGGTCGGGCTGACGTGCAGGTGCTCGGCGATCAGCCGCACCGTTGCCGGGGTGTCCTGCAGGTGCCTGATGGTGACGAGCGTGGTGTACTGCGCGCCGGACAGGCCGATGTAGCTGGCGTGGCCGTTCCTGACCGCCTCGTGGCGGGCGCCGAGCGCGAGCATGTCGTGCACGAGCTCGCGGAACTTCACGTCCGAGCCGTCCACCAGCAGCTCCTGGCGGGTGATGGTGAGCGGGACGGTCGAGCCGTCCGTGGCGCGTGCTGCCCGTTCCTGGCTGGCCATAGCACTGCCCCCAAATCCGCGGCGCCGCAAATATTGGTAACTCAAGTCATTGACGTAAGTAGCTAAGTAACTGCACTATATCTGCCAAGCTGCCGCCCGCGAGCGATGGGAGCTGCGATGGCTACGACGAAGACTGGTGCGGAGCACCTTGCCTCGTTGCGCGACGGGCGACAAGTGTTCCTGGACGGCGAGCTCGTCGCCGACGTCACGGAGCACCAGGCGTTCCGCAACGCAGTGTGGTCGGCTGCGCTGCTGTACGACTACCAGGCGGATCCGGCCAATGTGGAACGGATGACCGTACAGGCGAAGAACGGCCGGCGGATCAACCGTTCGTGGCAGATCCCGGCGAACCACGCGGAGATGGTCGAACGGCGGCACGCCATGACCTCGTGGGCCGAGCTGACCGCGGGCTACATGGGCCGCTCACCCGACCACGTGGCCTCGGCGCTCGTCGGCCAGGTCATCGGCATCGACACGCTGCGCCAGCACGAGGAACGCGGCGCGCAGGCGCTGCTCGACTACTTCGAGTACGCGGCCGCCGAGGACCTCTTCCTCACCTACACGATCATCAACCCGCAGGTCGACCGGTCGAAGGCCTGGGGTGACCAGCCGGACGAGGACCTGGTCGCCGGCGTGGTGGACGAGGACACGACCGGCATCACCGTGCGCGGCGCGAAGATGCTCGGCACCAGCTCGATCATGGCCAACGAGCTCTTCGTCGCCAACCTGCAGCCGCTGAAGCCTGGCGAGGAGAAGTACGCGATCTCGTTCGCCGTGCCGATGAACGTCCCGGGCCTGAAGGTGCTTTCGCGCAAGTCGTACGAAGCCGCGGCCGTCTCGGAGTTCGACAACCCGCTGTCGTGCCGGTTCGACGAGAACGACGCGCTCGTCTACTTCGACGACGTCAAGGTGCCCTGGGACCGGGTGTTCGTGGACCGCGACGTGAACATGGCGCGTGCCCAGTTCCACGACACCTTCGGGCACATCTACCAGAACTACCAGGCGCAGGTGCGCCTCGCCGTGAAGGCGCGGTTCCTCGCCGGCGTCGCGCGGCGGTTGGCGGACGTCATCGGCACCAGCAGCATCCCGGCCGTGGCGGAACGGCTCGGTCACCTCGCGGCGCAGGCCGCCGGGGTGGAGGCCATGCTGAACGGCATCGAGGTCGCCGGCAGCCAGGTCGGGGGCGCGTACGTACCGAACAAGCACTTCGTCTACAGCGCCCAGGTGCTGACCCAGGAGCTGTACCCGCAGCTGGTCGCGACCATCAGGGAGCTCGCCGGCGGGTCGCTGATCATGCTGCCGTCGTCGGTGGCCGACTTCGACGCACCCGACCTGGCCAGGATCATCGCCAAGACGCAGCTGTCGCCCGCGATGGAGCCGGACGAGCGGGTCCGGTTCCTGAAGCTCGCGTGGGACGCCGTCGGCTCCGAGTTCGCGTCGCGACACGTGCAGTACGAGATGTTCTACGCCGGTGCGCAGTTCGTCACCCGTGGCCACAGCTTCCGCACCTACAACTGGGAGGCCGCCACCGGCATCATCGACACCGTCCGTCACAGCGAGACCGCCCCGTCCGCCACCTAGCCGCCCCGCCCTCTCCCGAGACGAGGACCTGATGTCCGGTCCACAGCAACGTGCATCCGCCGAGGAGCCAGAGCCCGACTGGGACGCCATCGCCAACTCGGTGGCGTTCAGACAGCTGACCCGCAGCCGCAGGCGCTTCGTCGTGGTTGCGCTCGTGATCGCGCTCGGCTGGTTCGCCGTGTTCCTCGGCCTGGTGTGCTACGCACCAGGCGTGATGGGTGCGTTCGTCTACCGCGGACTCACCGTCGGCTACCTGTTCGGCACGAGCGTGTTCGTGGTCGCCGGCATCATGACGTTCGCCTACCTGCGGTTGTCCCGGCGCTCGTTCACCGGGCTTGAGGAGGCGGCGAGGAACAGTGCGGGGGCCGCCGTACTGGACGAGGAGCCCCGCTCGTGAACATCTTCAGGCTTGCCGCCTTCGCGTGCCTCATCGCGCTGACCCTCGGCATCACGTACTGGGCGTCCAAACGCACCAGCACCACGACCGACTACTGGGCCGCCGGTCGCAACGTCTCCGCCACGCAGAACGGCTTCGCGATCGCCGGTGATCTGATGTCGGCGGCGACGTTCCTCGGGTTCACCGGGATGATCTTCCTCGTCGGGTTCGACGGGTGGGTCGCGCCGGTCGCCTCGGTGTTGGCCTTCCTGCTGATCCTGTTGCTGTTCGCGGAGCGGATGCGCAACGCCGGGCAGTTCACCATCGCGGACGTCCTGTCGTTCCGGTTGCGCGCGAAACCGGTGCGGGCGATGACCGCGTCGGCGAGCCTGTTCATCGTCACCATCTACCTCATCGCGCAGCTGGTCGGCGCCGGCGTGCTGATCCGTGCGCTGACCGGCCTGGAGTTCGCGCCAGCGGTGATCGTCACCGGCACGGCCATGCTCATCTACGTGATCTTCGGCGGCATGCTGGCCACGACCTGGGTGCAGATCACCAAGGCGGTGCTGTTGTTGTGCGCGGGGTTCGCGCTGACCGTCGGCGTGCTGATGCAGGTCGGCTGGAACCCGATCAACCTGTTCGACCGCGCGGCCGCGGCACACCCGCTCGAGCTCGGCTACCTCGCGCCAGGCGCATCGGAACGCACACCGATGAACACGATCTCCATCGCGTTGGCGTTCGTCGTGGGTACGGCAGCGCTGCCGCACATCCTGATGCGCTTCTTCACCGTGCCGGACTCCGGTACGGCCCGCAGGTCCGGTGCGTGGGCACTCGGCATCACGGGCACGTTCTTCTTCCTCACCTCGATCATCGGCTTCGGTGCGCGCGCCCTGCTCGGCTCCGAGGGTGAGGAGGCGGCCGGCCCGGGCGGGAACCTGGCGGTGCCACTGCTCGCCGAGCACCTCGGCGGCGGGCCGGGCACGCTCGGCGGTGACCTGTTCATGGCGTTCGTCAGCGCCGTCGCGTTCGCGACCATCCTCGCGGTGGTCGCGGGGCTGGTGCTGTCCGCGTCCGGCGCGGCGGCGCACGACCTCTGGGCGAACGTGATCAGGCGCGGGCAGGTGTCAGAACGGCAGCAGACCCGGGTGGCACGGCTGTCCGCCGGCGGCATCGGCCTGCTGGCCGTGATCATCACCCTGGTGGCCGGCCCGGACTTCAACGTCGCGTTCCTCGTCGGTCTGGCGCTCTCCGTGGCGGCGAGCGCGAACTTCCCCGCCCTCGTGCTCGCGCTGAGCTGGCGCGGTTTCACCACGGCGGGCGCCGTCATCGGGATCAGCGTCGGCCTGGTCAGCTCCGCCGTCCTGATCGGGCTCAGCCCGATCGTCTGGCCGGGCGGGCCGGAGACCGCGCCGTACCCGCTGGACTACCCGACACCGATCTCCATCCCGCTCGGCTTCCTCGCGTGCTGGCTCGGCTCGAAGCTGGGCGGGCGCGACGACGGCGACCGCAGCTTCACCGAGCTGACCGTGCGTGCGGCCACCGGGTTGGGCGCAGAACCGCGGGCGGGCTGACGGCCCGTACGGTCAGCTGGTCAGCGCGACGCTGGTGTGCCACAGGTCCACGGCCTTCGCCTGGTCGTAGGAGTCCTCGGACGACGGGAGCTCACGCGTACCGGAGAAGTACTTGCCGGTGGTGCCGGCCAGTGCGGGGTCGAGGACGAGCCGGGCGAGCGCGGCACCGGACCGCCTGGGGGTGTGCACGTTGAGCCACGGCACGGCGGCCAGCGCGGGCATCACGTACCGCCAGGCGAACGCCCGGACCGGCGGGTAGTCGCGGGCGCGCCCGGTGCCGGGCAGCTGGCCGGGGTCGAACGCGTTGAAGGTGGCGACGTCCGGCGACACCCGGCGACACCCGGCGGGCGAACTCGTAGGCGGCGAGCACGTTGCATAGCTTCGACGTGGTGTAGCGGCGCCGTCCGGCCTGGAACGGCGGCTCGGTGTCGCCGTCCGGGTAGGCCAGCTCGCGGGCGTTCGGGGTAGTGCGGCACCGGCAGGCCGGTGCGCTGGGCCGGGTCGTGGGTGGCGCTGGAGACGAACACCACCCGTGCCGGCGCCGGCATGCTCGGCAGGATCTCGCGCACCAGCAGGAAGTGCGCGAGGTGGTTCACGCCGAACGTCTCCTCGATGCCGTTGCTGGTGAACCGCGTGCCGGCGACCGTGTGCAGACCCGCGTTGCAGACCACCGCGTGCAGTGGCGGCAGCTCCCGCGCGAACCGGCGGACCTCGGCGAGCGAGCCGAGGTCGAGTCGGCGCCCGGTGGCGCGCTCGCCCAGCTCGCCGGCGGCGTCCGCGACCCCGGCGCCCGAGCGTCCGGTGACGACGACGTCCCAGCCCCCGTCGGCGACGATCGCCTTCGCTGCCTGGAACCCCAGGCTCCCCGTACCACCGGTGATCAACACCGTACGCCGGGACGTCATTCGCGACCTCCGTCCGTAGACCTGGTCGCAGCCTACGTACTGCAGGTGCCGGCGGGCCGCCGTTTCATGCTCCGTTCACCGCAGGGCGCAGATGGGCGTACGCCCATGCGGCGAGTGTGGTGGGTGTGGTGGTGACGACGTCGCGGGGGTTCTCGGCGGTGAAGCCGCTGCGCATCCCCGCGGACATGCCGACGATGCCCTCGGTCTGGCTGGCGCCGAGGCCGACGGCGCGCAATGCGGTACGCAGCCCGTCGTCGGTGATGTGCTCGACGTGGATCGGTCGGCCGAGGGCGTCGGTGAGCACCTCGCCGACCTCGGTGAAGGTCAGGTCGGCGGGACCGTGCACGGCCTGCACCTGCCGGCCCGACCAGTCGGTGGTGAGCAGGCGGGCCGCGGCGACGTCGCCGATGTCGCGCGGGTCGACCCATGCCATCGGGTAGTCCAGTGGCCACGGCGTGCGCAGCACCCCGTCGCGCAGCGCGTCGACGTCCATCAGCAGGTTGGTGAAGAAGTAGCCGCAGCGCAGGTGCAGGACGCTCGCGCCGGTGGCGTCGAGCAGCTCCTCGGTGCGGGCGAGCCCGTCGATCTCGCCGGCGCCGTGGCGCTTCTCCGCGCCGACGCTGCTCACGAACACCGTGCGGGCGACGCCGTTCTCGTGTACCGCGCGTGCGGCGTTGGCGCCGATCCGCGCGTAGCCACCGCCGGCCGGGTCGTCGTCCGCGGTCGGCGGGTCGACCCAGAACAGCGCGTCCGCGCCGCTCGTCGCGCGCACCACCGCGTCGCCGTCGCCCTGGTCGACGACGGTTACGTCGACCAGCTGCCGTACCGCTGGGTCGAGCCTGGCCGGGTCGCGGGCCAGCACGGTGGGACGTACGCCCGCCTGCAGCAGCAGCCGTACCACCCGGGACCCGACCTACCCGGTGGGTGTGGTCACCACGATCCTCATCCGGCCACTATGCCGCCGGCCACCGACAGCACGCCGCGACGCGGTACCCTCGCTGAGGTTACCGCCGGGTAAGGAGTGGTCATGGAGTTCGTACGGGTCGAGGTCGCCGACGGTGTAGCGACGATTCGCCTGGACCGGCCGAAGATGAACGCGCTGAACCGCCAGATGCAGGCGGAGATCAGTACGGCAGCCGAGGAATGCGCGTCACGTACCGACGTCGCCGCGGTCGTCGTGTACGGCGGGGAACAGGTGTTCGCCGCCGGCGCGGACATCAAGGAGATGGACGCCATGTCGTACGCCGACATGGCCACCCAGTCCGGTGACCTGCAGGCGTGCTTCACGGCGGTCGCCGAGATCCCCAAGCCCGTGGTCGGGGCGGTCACCGGGTACGCCCTCGGCGGCGGCTGCGAGCTGGCGTTGTGCTGCGACGTACGGATCGCCGCCGACGACGCGAAGCTGGGGCAGCCGGAGATCCTGCTCGGCATCATCCCCGGTGCGGGCGGCACCCAGCGGCTGTCACGGCTGGTCGGGCCGGCGAAGGCGAAGGACCTGATCCTCACCGGCCGGCAGGTCGCCGCCGACGAGGCGCAGACGATCGGGCTGGTCGACCGGGTGGTGCCAGCCGCGGACGTCTACACCGAGGCGCAGGCATGGGCCGCGCGTTTCGTCGGTGGCCCGAAGCACGCGCTCGCCGCGGCGAAGCAGGCGGTGGACCGCGGCCTGGAGGTCGACCTCGCCACCGGCCTGGAGATCGAGCGGGTGCACTTCGCCAGCCTGTTCGCCACCGAGGACAAGAAGATCGGGTTCGAGGCCTTCGTGGCGAAGAGCCGGCCCGAGTTCAAGGGCCGTTGATGGCGGACTTCGACGAGATCAGGCAGGACCCGAAGAAGGCGAACACCGTATACCACGACTGGGAGTCCGAGCACTACGACGACAAGTGGTCGATCTCCTTCGACGAGCGCTGCATCCAGTACGCTCGCGACCGGTTCATCACGGTCGCGGGCACCGAGGGCTGGCCGTACGGTAAGGCGCTCGAGCTCGGCTGCGGCACCGGTTTCTTCCTGCTCAACCTGAAGCAGGCCGGGGTGCTCGACCAGGGGCACGTCACCGACATCAGCCCCGGCATGGTGGAGGCCGCGAAGCGCAACGCCAAGGACCTCGGCTGGGAGATCGAGGGCCGGGTCGCGGACGCCGAGCGCATCCCGTACGACGACGACACCTTCGACCTCGTGGTCGGCCACGCGGTGCTGCACCACATCCCCGACGTCGAGCAGTCGCTCCGTGAGGTGGTGCGGGTGCTCAAGCCGGGCGGCAGGTTCGTGTTCGCCGGCGAGCCGACCACCATCGGCGACTTCTACGCGCGCCGGCTCGGCCGGCTCACCTGGTGGGCGACTACGAGGCTCACCCGGCTGCCGGCGCTGCGCGACAGCTGGGGCCGCAGCGAGGAGGAGCTCGCGGAGCAGTCCGAGGCCGCCGCGCTCGAGTGGGTCGTGGACCTGCACACCTTCGACCCCGAGCAGCTCGCCCGTACCTGCCTGCGCGCGGGCGCGGTCGACGTTCGTACCGAGACCGAAGAGCTCGCGGCGGCGTTCTTCGGCTGGCCGGTACGGACCTTCGAGTCCGCGGTGAACAAGGACCGGCTGGGCTGGAACTGGGCGATGTTCGCGTACCGCACCTGGCAGGCGCTCTCCGTGGTGGACAAGAAGCTGCTCGCCAAGGTGATGCCGCCCGAGGTCTTCTACAACGTGATGGTGACCGGCACGGCTCCGTGACGACCCGATGGAACCCGACCCGAGCGAGATGATGCGGGTGAACGCCCGCAACTGGGACGCCCGCACGCCGGTGCACGCCGACAGTGCGTTCTACGACCTGGCGGGGTTGCGCGCGGGCGCCGAGCGGTTGGCGCCGTTCGAGTACGAGGAGCTCGGCGGCCTCGCCGGTCGCGACCTGGTGCACCTGCAGTGCCACATCGGCACCGACACCGTGTGCCTGGCACGTGCCGGAGCGCGGGCGGTGGGCGTGGACTTCTCCGCGGAGTCGGTGACCACCGCGCGGCGCATCGCCGCCGAGTGCGCGTTGGACGTCCGCTACGAGTGCGCGAACGTCTACGACGCCGCGGCCGTGCTCGACGGCGCCACGTTCGACGTGGTCTACACCGGCAAGGGCTCGCTGGTCTGGCTGCCCGACCTACACCACTGGGCGCGGGTGGTGGCCGAGCTGCTGCGTCCGGGCGGCGAGCTCTACCTGGTGGAGTTCCACCCGTTGCTCGCCGCGTTCGCCGACGGGCAGCCCGCCGACGACCTAGTGGTCGCGTACGACTACCTCCCCGGCCGCGGGGCGGAGCGGTTGGACAGCACGCAGACGTACACCGACGGTGCGGCGCTGGCCGCGGACACCGTGTCGTACCAGTGGACACACGACCTCGGCTCAGTGGTGAACGCGGTGCTCGGCGCGGGGCTGCGGGTCACGTCGCTGGTCGAGCACGTCGTGCTGCCGTGGGACCGCTTCCCCGGCATGCTCCCGACGGGCAACGGCTGGTGGCGGTTGCCGGCGTCCCGCCCGCGGGTGCCGCTGCTCTACTCGCTGCGCGCAGTGCGGGACTGACACCGGTCGGCCGGCGCGCTACCGTTGTACGCCGTGGCCAGGTCCAGAGATCCCCGGCAGGCGCGCTTCCTCACCGTGGCGTCGCTGCGCTGGGTGCTGCGGCAGCGCGCGTGGACACCGTTCTACCTGTTGCGGTACTGGCGGTTCCTCCGCTTCAAGCTCCGCAACCCGCACGTCGTCACCGAGGGCTTCGTGTTCCTCGGCCGGCGTACCCAGGTGTACGCGCGCAAGGGGTACGGCCGGCTGGTCCTCGGCCGGTGGACGCACTTCGGCGACGGCACGAAGCTGCGGTGCCACGAGGGCAACCTGCGGGTGGGGGAGAAGGCCGTCTTCGGCCAGGACGTCAGCGTCAACTGCTACCTCGACGTCGAGGTCGGTGCATGCACGATCGTGGCGGACGACGTCTACATCGCGGACTTCGACCACAAGGTCGACGACATCAGCATCCCCATCAAGGACCAGGGCATCGTCAAGCGCCCCGTACGGGTGGGGCCGGACGTCTGGATCGGTACGAAGGTCACCGTGCTCCGCGGCACGCAGATCGGCAGGGGCGCGGTGATCGGTGCCAACTCGGTGGTCACGAAGGACGTACCCGACTACGCGATCGCGGTCGGTGTGCCCGCGCGCGTGGTGCGGTCCAGGCTGGCGGTGGATCCGGCGCCACGGCAGGAGACGCCGAAGCCCCGGCGCGGTACGGGCACCGCGCGGGTCACCCGGTAGGCGAGTCCGACAGCCGCACGCCGGACTCCGCGTCGAAGAGGTGCAGCGCCTCCGCCGGAAGCGAGAAGCTCTGCTGCCGGCCGACCTCGTACTCGACCATGCCGTCCACCTGTGCCTTGACCAGGTGTGGACCGCAGCTGAGGTTGACGATGGTCTGCTCGCCGGTCGACTCGGCCAGGAACACCTCGGCCTGGTTGTCCTTCCCGGCGAGGTCGATCTCGCGCGGGCGGAAGCCCACGGTCACCGCCTGCTCCTCGTCGGCGCGTACGTCGGGGTAGGTGGTGTCGATGCCCTCGACGGTCAGTCCCTTGCTCGACACCGTGCCAGGCAGCAGGTTCATCGGCGGCCGGCCGAGGAACGCGGCGACGTCGGTGGTTCCCGGGCGGTCGAACAGCTCCCGCGGTGGGCCGACCTGCACCACCCTGCCGTCCATGAAGACGGCCATCCGGTCGGCGAGCGTCACCGCCTCCTCCTGGTCGTGCGTGACGTAGAGGGCGGTGACGCCCAGCTCGAGCTGCAACCGCTTCAGCGTGACCCTGGTGTCCATCCGCAGCTGCGCGTCGAGGTTGGACAACGGCTCGTCGAGCAGGAACACGTTCGGGTGCCGTACGATCGCGCGGGCAAGCGCGACGCGTTGCTGCTGGCCACCGGAGAGCTGGCCGGGCTTGCGCTGCAGCAGGTGCCCCATCTGCACGCGGTCGGCGGCCTCGGTCACCCGGGCGGAGATCTCCGCCCCCGGCGTGCCGACCATCTTCAGCGGGAAGCCGATGTTCTGGGCGACGGTCATGTGCGGGTACAGCGCATAGTTCTGGAACACCATGGCGATGTCGCGGTCGCCCGGTTGCCTGCCGGTCACGTCCGCGCCGTCGAGCAGCACACGCCCTTCGTCCGGCGCCTCGAGGCCGGCGACGATACGCAGGCTGGTGGTCTTGCCGGAACCGGACGGCCCGAGGAACGCGAAGAACTCGCCCGGGTGGATCTCCAGGTCGAGCTCGTGGATCGCGGTGAAGTCGCCGTACCGCTTGGTGATGCCCGCGAGGTTGATGCTGCCGCGCGAGCCGTTGTCCACGGTACGGCCGTCAGCCGCCTCACTCATTGACGGGACCCTCCCTTGACCGATCCTGCCGTCAGGCCGCGCACGATGCCGCGCTGAGCGCCGAAGCCGAGCACGACCACCGGGATGATCGCCACGATCGCCCCCGCGGTCAGCGGCCCCCACAGCGTCTGCTCGAAGCCGATGAAGTTGTACATCTCCACCGTCACCGGGCGCACCTCGTTGCTGCCGAGGATCAGCCCGAAGACGAACTCGTTCCAGGCGTTGATGAAGACGAAGATCGCCGTGACGGAGACGCCGCCGCGCACCTGCGGCAGGATCACGTACCACAGGGCACGCAGCCGTCCCGCGCGGTCGATGAGCGCGGCGTCCTCCATCTCCCTGGGGATGTCCTCGAAGTACGGCACGAGCAGCCAGACGGCGAACGGCAGCGAGAAGCTCATGTACACGGCGATCATGCCGAGGTAGTTGCCGAACAGGTCGAGCTGCCGGAAGATGACGAACAGTGGCACCACGATCCCCATCCGCGGGATGAGGTACGTGAACAGCGTGTAGAGCGCGAGGACCGACCGGCCGCGGAAGTTCGCCCGGGCGAACGTGTACGCCATGGGAATGCCGACGGCGAGGCTGAGGACGGTTGCCCCGCATGCGATCACCGCGCTGGTCACCAGGTTGCCGAGCAGCGACTGGTCGCCGCCGAGCACCTGCTGGTAGTTGAGTCCCGTCGGCAGGAAGAAGATCCGCGGCGGGTAGACGAAGATGTCCTTGGCGAGCTTCGCCGACGTCACCGCGGTCCAGATCACCGGGAAGATCCAGGTGCCGAAGAGTACGACCCCGGCTGCGACGGCGACGACGATGCGCGCTGGTCTCGTCCTCATCGCCGCGCCCCGCGCAACCGGAAGAAGACTGCGGCGATGATGAACGTGATGGCCATGAGGATCACCGCGAGCGCGGACCCGTAGCCCATGCGCAGCTCGGTGAACGAGATCCGGTAGACGTACAGGTTGAGGATCTCCGTCGCCGTGCCTGGCCCGCCGCCGGTGGCCGCGAACAGCGCGTCGAAGGCGGACAGCGCGATCACCGTGCGGATGATGGCGACGATGACGATCGCCTGCCGCAGCAGCGGGAACGTGACGTACCAGAACCGCTTCCACGGCGACGCGCGGTCGAGCCTGGCCGCCTCCTCGAGCTCGACCGGCATCGCCGCCAGGCTCGCGGAGAAGACCAGGAAGCAGAACGGCGTCCACTGCCAGGTGTGGATGACGATCACCCACACGAGCGCGCTGACCGGCTCACCGAGCCAGTTCTGGATGCCGACGCCGAACTGCTCGGCGACGAAGCCGACGATGCCGAACTCGGGCGAGAGCAGCAGGGTGCGCCAGACCAGACCGACCACCACTGGCGCTAGCAGAATCGGCATGATCGCCATCACCCGCAGCAGCCACGCGCCGCGCTTGATGCGGTGGATCGCCAGCGCGAGCAGCATGCCCACGACGAGCTGCAGCGCGACGGTGGACGTCGTGTAGATCAGCGAGATCCCGAGGCTGTGCCAGAACCTGCCGTCGCCGAGGGCCTCCACGTAGTTGGCGAGACCGACGAAGCCGCCACTGCCGGGGTTGCTGAGGTCCCTCGAGTACAGGCTGGTGACGACGAGGTAGCACAGCGGGATGGTGGTAGTGACGAGCAGCACGATCGCGGCCGGGGCCGCGAGCACCCGACCGAAACGCTCCTGCGCGCGGACGACCGAGTCCGCGGGTGGTGGTTTCGCCGCCGCAGTTGCCGCCATACGTGTCAGGACTCTTTGACCAGTTTCGCGAGGCCCTTGTTCACGTTGTCGAGTGCCTCCTTCGGCTTCTCCTGCCCGGTGAGGGCCGACTGCACTGCGGTCGCCATCCGGTCACCGATCTTCGGCCACTCCGGCACCCGCGGCCGCCAGTCCGGGTCCTGGTCCTCGGCGAAAGCGGTGGTGAGGGTGTCGAGGAACCCGCGCCCGACGTTCTCGAACTTCTTCTTGTACGCGGACGTCTTGGTGATCGAGGTGCGGTTGACGCCGGAGCGCGCACGGGCACCGGACCAGTCAAGCGAGGTCCGCGTCTGGGTCTCCTTGCAGGTAGCCCACTGGATGAACAGCCAGGTGGCGATCTGCTCCTTGCGGCTGAAGTCGGCGTTGATCGGGAAACTCCAGTTCCAGATGGAGGAGACCCGGGTGCCGTCCGGGCCGGCCGGCCAGCGGGCGAAGCCGAGCTTCTCCGCGACCGTCGACTTGGTCTCGTCCTGGAGCACCGTGTGCGTCATCGACGCGTCGAGGTAGGACGCGACGGTGCCGCTGGCGAACGCGTCCGCGATGTCGGTCCAGTTCCAGTTGGTCGCCGACTTGGGAGCGTAGTTCTTTACGATGTCGATGTACCACTCCAGCGCCTTGACACCGGCGTCGGAGTTGACCGTGGGACGCATGTCCTTGTCGAACCACTCGCCGCCGAACTCACGGAAGATCGACGGCCAGATGTACATGTTCTGGCCGGCGCCGGGCGTGCCGCGGAGCACAGCACCCCACACGCGGTCGCCCGGCTTGTTGAGCTTCTTCGCGTTCGCCGCGTACTGCGCCAGCGTCTGCGCCGGCTTGAGGTTGGCCTCGTCGTACAGGTCGGTGCGGTAGATCTGGACGGTGACCTCGCCGTCGTACGGCATGCCGTACCAGGTGCCGTCGAGGGACACCGACTGCCGCCAGCCGGGCAGGATGTCGTCGACGTCGAGCCAGGCCTTGTCGGTGAGCTCGGGGTCGTCGAGGAACTCGGTGAGCGGGACGATCCACTTGTTCTTCGCGTAGAGCGGGTAGTACATCGGGTCGGTCGCGCTGGTGTGGTACTGCTTCCCGTCACTGGAGAAGTCGAGGATCACTTTGTGCCTGATCTGTGGTGGCGGGATCTCCTCGAACGTGACGTCGATACCAGTCAGTTTCTTGAATTGTGGTAGCAGGTCGCTCAGGTTGGCGAAGGGGTTGGCGGCGATGATCGCCACCTTGAGCTTCACGCCGCTGGCTTGCTTCCAGTCGATGTCGGCCTGCTGGTACGCCTGCAGGCTCTTCTCCGTGACCTCCTGTTGCTCACCGCCGGCGCACGAGGTGAGGAGGAGCGGACCGGCGGCCGCGGCGGTACCGACTCCCGCGACGCCGTGCAGGAACCCCCGACGAGACATGGGATCGGACATGGCAACTCCCTCGGTGCAATGTCGCGGAAGGGCGCGGGTAACGGTTGCCTGGCCGGGACGTCATGGCGGCATCATCCCGCACCTCGATCAGTCCATCACGTGGCAGTGCGTGAAATGACTTGGAACATAACAGAGCTATCTGAAAGAGAGCAAGGTTCCACGGCTGGCCACCGCGTATGTCTCGGTTGGATCACGCTGAGCGCGGCATCCTGCACTGTGAACTTCTCGCGGATCTGTGTGATCATCGATGGTGGCCCAATCCTCCGAGGAGGGAGGTCGAGGTGAGCGCGACGCGGCGACCGAGCAAGCTGGCGGAGCGGCAGGAAGAGATCGCCGACGTCATCCTCGCGCACGGCAGCATCTCGGCACAGGAGCTGGCCGCCACGTTCGGCGTGAGCCTGATGACCGTGCACCGCGACCTGGACGAGTTGGAACGCCAGGGCATCGTGCGGAAGTACCGTGGCGGGGTGACCGCGCAGCCTTCCGGGGTCTTCGAGTCGAACGTCGTGTACCGGCGCAAGCAGGCGGTCGACGAGAAGGCGAAGATCGCGAGAGCCGCGATGCGCTACGTCGAGCCCGGTATGTCGGTGATGCTCGACGACTCGACGACGGCTGCCTCGATGATCCCGTTGCTCGGCGAGCTCACCTCGTTACGGGTAGCGACCAACTACCTGCAGGCGCTCCGCGAGCTGAGCCGGAGCCGCGGGGTACAGCTGATGGGACTCGGCGGTGACTACGACCCGCTGCACGACTCGTTCCTCGGCCTGGGGTGTGTGGAGCGGATCGAGGCGATCCGCGTCGACGTGCTGTTCGTGTCGACGTCGGCGGTGGCCGACGGCGGCGCCTTCCACCAGGAGGAGCGGATCGTCGTGGTGAAGCGGGCGATGATCCGGGCCGCGACCCGGCGCTACCTGCTCGTGGACCACACCAAGCTGGGCCGGGTCGCGTTGCACCGGTTGGCGCCGCTGGCGGAGTTCGACCAGGTGATCGTCGACGACGGCGCGTCCAGGCAGCAGCTGGCCGCGCTCGAGCAGCACGACGTCTCGTACCAGATCGCCTAGCCCAGGGGGCCGCATGTGCACATCGCTACTGCTCTTGACAACGGCGCCCTCGGGCACAAAACATGTGTTAACTAAACAGTCTGTTCTGATAAGAACCGGCCTTCATAACAGCGGGACGAGGAGGTCCCAGTGGACGAGCAGCCACGGCCAGGTCGGAGACGGGCGCCGCGAGAGGCCCTCACAAGACGGCGATTTCTGCAGGCCACCGGGGTGGGCCTCGGCGCAGTGGCAGGTGTGCCGCTGCTCGACGGGTGCGGGTTCGGCGGGCAGCAGGACAAGGGCGGTTCCGAGGCCGACGAGCTCTCCGGCAGCTTCGACTGGAAGCAGTACGACGGTAAGACCATCAAGCTGCTGTTGAACAAGCACCCGTACACCGACGCGCTGAAGCAGCACAAGGCGGCGTTCGAGAAGAAGACGGGCATCACCATCCAGATCGACGAGTTCCCCGAGCAGAACTACTTCGACAAGGTGACCCTCGAGCTGAAGTCCAGGCAGGGCAACTACGACGCTTTCATGCTGGGCGCGTACATGGTCTGGCAGTACGGCCCGCCCGGCTACCTCGAGGACCTCGGGCCGTGGATGGAGAACTCGGCAGCCACGCACGGCGGCTTCGACCGGGACGACTTCTACCCGAACCTGCTCGACGCGGGGAAGTGGAACTTCAAGAACGGCAGCGCGCTCGGCGGCGGGAAGAGCCAGTGGATGCTGCCGTGGGGCTTCGAGACGAACACCGTCTGCTACCGCAAGGACGTGTTCGACAAGCTCAAGGTGGAGCCGGCGGCGACGTTCGACGACCTGATCGAGCTCGCGTCCACGGTCGCGAAGAAGGCGCCTGGCGCTGGGTTCGACGGGATGTACGGGATCTCCGTGCGGGGCACCAAGGAGTGGGCGACCATCCACCCCGGCTTCATGACCATGTACGCGCGGATGGGCCTGAAGGACTTCGAGGTGGACGGCGGCGAGCTGGTCGCCAAGGTGAACACCCCGGAGGCCGTCGAGTTCACCGACAAGTGGGCGAAGATGGTCCGCGACAGCGGCCCGAAGGGGTGGACCTCGTACACCTGGTACACCGCGTCGAGCGACCTCGGCGCCGGCAAGGCCGCCATGCTCTTCGACGCGGACATCGCGGCGTACTTCCAGAACGAGGACACGCCGGCAGCGGGCAAGCTGGCCTGGCATCCGGGGCCGAAGGGCCCGGACGGCTCGCTCGCGACGAACATGTGGATCTGGTCGCTCGCGATGAACAGCTCGTCCAAGAACAAGGGCCCCGCGTGGTGGTTCCTGCAGTGGGCGACGTCGAAGGAACACCTGCTGTGGGCGGGCACGAAGGCGCAGCACATCGACGCCGTGCGGAAGTCGGTGGCGGAGTCCGGCGGCTACCGGAAGCGGCTGTCCGCGGCCACCGACTTCATCGACACGTTCGACCAGGTGATCGACCAGACGAAGATCCAGTTCACGCCGCAGAAGAACTTCTTCGACGCGACCACGTCCTGGGCCGGTGCACTGCAGCAGATCTACGGCGGCGCGGACGCGAAGTCGACCCTGGACAAGCTGGCCGGCTCGCTGGACGAGCGGGTGAACGCCTGAGGATGGTCGGGAACGTGGTCGCGTTGGAGGCACTGTGAGCCTGGCGCCTGGGACCTCGACGGTCGGCGGCGGCGGTATCGGAGGCCAGGCGACGCGGCGTGGAAGGCTGCGCCCGTACGTGCTCGCGGTGCCGGCGGTCGTGGTCTGCGCGGGCATCCTCTACCCGTTCTTCGTCGGTGTCGGCTACACGCTGTTCAACTTCTCCGACGTGAACCCGCAGCCGAGCTTCGTCGGCCTGCAGAACTTCGCCGACATCCTCGGCAGCGGGACGTTCTGGCACTCCGCCTGGGTCACCAGCCTGTACACCATCATGGCGACGGGGATCGAGACGGTGCTCGGGGTCGGCATCGCGCTGTTGCTGTACCGGTCCACGCTGGTCGGCCGCCTCCTCGAGCGGGTGCTCATCGTCCCGCTGATGGTCGCGCCGATCATCGCGGCGATCATGTGGAAGCTGTTCCTGTTGCCGGAGATCGGCTGGGTGCGGCCGATCGTGGCGACATTCGGCTGGCAGGGCTACAGCGGCACGGACTCGCCGTTCTGGGCGTTCACCTGGTCGGTGGTGGTGGACGTCTGGCTGTACACCCCGTTCGTCGCGGTGATCGCGTTGGCCGGCCTGCGTTCGCTGCCCGGCTCGCCGTTCGAGGCGGCGGCCGTCGACGGCGCCGGCTGGTGGTTCACGTTCCGCCGGCTGACGTTGCCGATGCTGTGGCCGTACATCCTCCTCGCCGTCATCTTCCGGTCGATGGACTGCCTGAAGATGTTCGACATCATCTACGGCCTCACCACCGGCGGGCCGGGTGATGCGACGACCACCGTGCAGATCAGTGCGTACCTGGAGGCGATCACCTACGCCCGTTACTCCAGGGGCATGACGTTCATGATCGTGCTGTGGGCGGCCGTGTTCGCGATCTCGTTCGTGCTGGTGCGCTACCTGAGCAAGGTGCAGCGGCGGGCGGCGGAGGTGTGACCGTGGCGAACGGCGCGCAACAGGCCAGGCAGCAGCGCAGGTTCAGGGACCGGCTGGCCGACCTCGGGTTGCTGGTCTACTTCGCGTTCTCGCTGACACCGGTGCTGTTCATGGTGCTGCTCAGCCTGAAGACCACGGCCGAGCAGACGTCCACCTACCTGTGGTTCACGCCGACGCTGGAGAACTACGGCACGGTGCTGGGCTTCGTCGGCAGCGGCTCGTCGTACCTGCGGTTCATGCTGGCGACGCTGATCAGTTCGGTCGGCGCGGTGCTCGTCTCACTGTTCATCGGCATCCCCATGGCGTACGCGGCTGCGCGGTACCGCTTCAGGGGCAGCGACAACCTGATGTTCACGTTGCTCAGCTTCCGGTTCGCGCCCGAGCTCGTGGTGATCATCCCGCTGAGCGTGCTCTACCAGCAGCTCGGGCTGTACGACACGTACGTCGGCATGATCTGGGTGCTGCAGCTGGTGACCATGCCGCTCGTCGTGTGGATCCTGCGGTCGTTCTTCGCCGAGCTGCCGGTCGAGCTGGAACAGGCAGCGCTGCTGGACGGCTACAGCAGGAAGCAGGCGTTCGCAAAGATCGTGCTGCCCCTTGCGCGGCCTGGCATCGCGGCCGTCTGCCTGCTGGCGTTCATCTTCGCCTGGAACAACTTCATCTTCCCGTTCACGTTGACGTCCAGCAACGCGCAGACGGTGACGGTCAGCACGCTCGGTTTCCTCGGCGGCAACCACCCCAGGTTCAACCTGGTGGCCGCGGGCGCGGTGATGGCCGCGCTGCCGCCGCTGACGCTGGCACTGTTCATCCAGCGCTACCTGGTGCGCGGCCTGTCGTTCGGGGCGGTGAAGGGCTGATGGCCGGCGTCGGTCTCGCGGGCGTGGCGAAGCGGTTCGGCTCCACCGTGGCACTGCAGGACGTGTCGTTCCGCGTCGACGACGGCGAGTTCTTCTGCCTGCTCGGCCCTTCTGGCGCGGGCAAGACCACGACGCTGAAGGTGGTCGCCGGGCTGGAGGCGCCCGACGTGGGTCAGGTGCACCTCGACGGGCGCGACGTCACTACGGTCGAGCCGACCGACCGCCAGCTCGCCATGTGCTTCGAGAGCTACGCCCTCTACCCGCAGCTGGACGTGTTCGGCAACATGGTGTCGCCGTTGCGGTCCCCGCGCTACCGGTTGTCGCCGGACGAGGCGTCCACGAAGGTGCGCGACGTCGCCACCATGCTCGGCATCGAGACGTTGCTCGACCGCTCCGTCGGGCAGCTGTCGAACGGGCAGCGGCAGCGGGTGGCGCTCGGGCGGGTGCTGGTGCGGCCGGCGTCCGCGCGGTTGCTGGACGAGCCGCTCGCCCACCTGGATGCCAAGCTGCGCGCCACCATGCGTGCGGAGCTGAAGTCGATCAGCGCGCGGGGCAGCACGACGACGCTGTACGTCACGCACGACTACGTCGAGGCGCTCGCCCTCGCGGACCGGATCGGGGTGCTGTACCACGGGCGCATCCTGCAGCTGGGCACGCCGCAGGAGCTGTGGCAGACGCCGGCCAACGCGTACGTCGCGAGCGCGTTCGGCAAGCCGCGGATCAACCTGGTGCAGGGGCAGCTGACCGACGGCGGCGCCGGGCCGGTGTTCGCGTCGCCGGACCGGGCGGTCGAGATCCTGCTGCCCGGCGTCGCCGTCGAGGCCGGGGCGGAGCTCCAGCTCGGCGTGCGGCCGCGCGACCTCAGGCTGCATCTCGGCGCCGGCGACGTGCCCACGGGCCAGGTGCGGTTGGACGGCCTGGTCTACGTGATCGAGTACCTCGGCAGGCAGGCCGAGGTGACGGTGCGGGTGGGCGAGACGACGCTGTCGGTGCTCGTCCCGCGTACCCTGACGGACGGCCTCGAGCTGGACGACAAGGTCGGCCTGGTCGTCGACCCCGGCCTGGCACACGTGTTCCGTGCCGGCGTGGAGGGCGTCCGGGTGGAGAGGGCGGCCGGATGACCGACCTGGAGCTGGTGGACGTGCACAAGGTCTTCTCGGCCGCGGGCCGCGACGACGTGCACGCGGTGGCCGGACTCGACCTGCGCGTCGGCGGCGGCGAGCTGGTCGGGCTGCTCGGCCCCTCCGGGTGCGGGAAGTCGACGACGCTGCGGATGATCGCCGGGCTGGAGGAGGTCACGAGCGGCGACGTCCGGGTCGGCTCGAAGTCGATGCTCGGCCTGCCGCCACAGCAACGCAACATCGGCGTCGCGTTCGAGAACTACGCGCTCTACCCGCCGCTGACCGTACGCGAGAACATCGCGTTCGGGCTCGCCGCGCGGCGGATGGGCGACCAGGCGAAGCGGATCGACGAGGTCGCGGAGCGGATCGGGCTGGCCGACATCCTCGACACCAAGCCCGCGGCCCTGTCGTCGGGGCAGAAGCAACGGGTCGCGCTGGCCCGCGCGATCGCCAGGGAGCCCGACGTACTGCTGCTCGACGAGCCGCTCTCGCACCTGGACGCCGCGCAGCGGGACCTGACCAGGCGCGAGCTGCGGCGGCTGCAGCAGGACCTCGGCTACACCACGATCCTCGTGACGCACGACCAGGAGGAGGCGCTGAGCCTGGCCGACCGGGTCGTGGTGATGGCCGCCGGCGTCGCCAAGCAGGTCGACGCGCCTGACGCGATCTACGACGACCCCGAGGACCTGTTCGTCGCGCAGTTCGTCGGCGAGCCGGCGATGAACCTGTTCGACGCGGCGATGACCGAGGAGTCGACGGTGGTGCTGGGGGAGTCGGTGCTGCCGGTGCGGGTGGCGTCGTCCGGGCCGCACGAGGTCGTGGTGGGCGTACGGCCGGAGGACGTCAGCCTCGTCGGGCAGGCGGACGCGGTGGCCGCGGCCACCGTCGTCGTCTACGAGGACGTGCTCGAGTACGGGCTCGTCACGCTGGACCTGCCTGGAGTGTCGACCCGGCTGACCGCGCAGACCGAGTCGGGTCTGGCGCTGGCGGCCGGTGACCGCGTGCACGTGGCGTTCGTGGTGGAGCGGACCTTCGTGTTCGAGAGGGAAAGCGGGAAACGGGTGCGCTGACCAGTACCGGGAGGCGAGGATGCCAGCCGTACGCAGTTACCTGGGCATCGACGTCGGGACGTCGGTCACGAAGGCCGTACTGCTCGACGAGGCAGGCACCCTGCTCGCCGCCGAGTCGGCGCAGACGCAGCTGCTTTCGCCGCGGGCCGGGTGGTTCGAGGAGGACCCGGCGGACATCCACGCCGCGGTCGTGCAGGCGGTGCGCGCGATCGTCACGGGCACCGGCGCGCGGCCGGCCGCGGTCGGCATCACCGGGCAGGGCGACGGGCTGTGGCTGGCCGACGCCGCCGGCTGCGCGGTGCGGCCCGCGGTGTCGTGGCTGGACTCGCGGGCGGCGGACGTACTCGAGCGGTGGCAGGCCGCCGGTCTGGTCGAGGACGTCTTCCACCGCACCGGCAACGTGCTTTTCCCCGGCTCCGCGGCGCCCCTGCTCTCCTGGTTCGCCGCGCACGAGCGGCGCTCCCTCGACGGGGCGGCCACCGCCGGGTACTGCAAGGACCTGTTGATGCAGCGCCTCACGGGGGTGCGTTCCACGGACGCCTCGGACGCGTCGCTGCCGTTCCTCGATCCACGCACCCGTACGTACGACACCGCGGTGCTCGAGCTGCTCGGGCTCGGCGAGTGGGCGTCGTTGCTCGCGCCGGTGTGCGAGCCGCTGCCGGTGGGCGAGCTGCGTGCGGACGCCGCCGAGCTGCTCGGGCTGCCGGCGGGCACCCCGGTGACCTGCGGGCCGTTCGACCTGCCTGCGTCCGCTGTCGGCGCCGGCCTGACCGTGCCCGGCGTCGGCCTGGTGACGATCGGCACCACGCTGGCCTGCCAGGTACTCGTCGACGCCGTCGACCGCACCGGTGAGCCGGCCGGCATGACGCTCGCCACCGGCACCCCCGGCCGCTGGCTGCGGGCGATGCCCGCGATGGTAGGCACCGCCGCGCTCGACTGGCTGCTCACCGTCGTCGGCAGGACGCATGCCGACCTGGACGCCATGCTCGCCGAGAGCCCGCTCGGTGCGCACGGGGTGACCTGCCTGCCGTACTTCTCGCCGGCGGGCGAGCGGGCACCGTTCCTCGCCCCGCAGGCCCGTGCCGGGTTCGACCGGCTGTCCATGCAGACGACCGTCGCCGACCTGGTGCGCGCAACCTGCGAGGCGATCGTCTACGCCGCACGCCAGTGCTTCGAGGCCGCCGGGCTGACCGGCGACGTGGCGGCGTGCGGTGGCGGTACGGCCAGCGCCGGCTGGCTGCAGATGTTCGCGGACGTGTTGGGCCGGCCGGTGCAGATCGCGGCACGTCCGGAGACGGGGGCACGCGGCGCCGTCACCAGCGCGGTGCGGGTGCTCGGACACGACGTCGACACCGCGGTCTGGACCGCACCGGAGCGGGTGGTGGAGCCCGTTCCGGCGAACGTGGAGCGCTACGCCGAGCAGTACCTCGGGTACTGCGACCGGGTCGCCAAGGCCAGGCAGGCGTGGCGGGAGCTCGGCTAGGGAGAGGAAAGGCGACGCGATGCTGTTGAAGAACGAGCGCGAGCAGGTAGTCGAGGTCTCGCTGCAGATGCTGGAGGAGAACCTCACCGTCGGCACGTCGGGGAACGTCAGCGTCCGCAAGGACGACCTGGTGGCCATCACGCCGAGCGGGGTCGACTACCGGGCCTGCGCGCCGGAGTCGGTGTGCGTGATCGACCTCGACGGCAACGTCGTCGACGGTGACCTGCGACCCTCGACCGAGGTGCCCATGCACACCACGGTCTACCAGGAGATGGACGTGCAGGCCGTCGTGCACACCCACCCGCTCTACGCGTCGACGATCTCCGTGACCATGGACGAGCTGCCCGCGATCCACTACATGGTGGCGCTGCTCGGCGGCCCCGTACGGGTGGCGCCGTACGCGATCTACGGCAGCGAGGAGCTGGCCCGCAACAGCGTGACGGGAATGGCCGGTGGGCACACGGCGGTCATCCTGCAGAACCACGGCGCAACGACGGTGGGGGACAGCCTCGCGCAGGCGTACACGCGCAGCCAGTACCTGGAGTGGATGTGCCAGATGTACTACCAGGCCAGGCTGCTCGGCTCACCGAACCTCCTGTCAGCCGCGGAGATCGACCGCGTCACCGACAAGCTCAGGTCGTACGGCCAAGCGAGCTGACAGGCCGTACGCTCTCCGGGTGGACCCGACAGGTACTCCTGGCACACCGGCGGGCGTCCGGGCGCCGCTCGGCGGCTTCGCGTGCTTGCTGCGCGGGCAGGCGTTCGTGCTGCGGCGGCCGCGGCTGTGGCCGCTCGGGCTGCTGCCCGCGCTCGTCACCTTCGCCGTGTTGATCACGGTCGTGGTCCTGCTCGCGGTCAACGCGGTCGACCTGGTGACGTGGGCGACGCCGTTCGCGGACGACTGGTCGCAGCGGGCCCGGACGATCGTGCGGTGGGTGGTCGCGCTCGCGGTGGTGGCGCTGGCCCTCTGGGTGTCGGTGCTGCTGTTCGTCACCCTCACCCTGCTGTTCGGCCAGCCGTTCTACGAGGCGCTGGCGAAGCGGGTCGACGAGGAGCTCGGCAACGCACCGCGGGAACCCGACGAGCCCTGGCACCGCGGCCTGCGGCGGTCGGTATGGGAGTCGGCAGCGATGCTGCTGCGTACGGCTCCCGTCGCCCTCGCGGTGTTCGCCGTCGGGCTGGTCCCTGCGGTCGGCCAGGTCGCTGCGCCGGTGCTCGGCGCGATCGTCGGCGGCCGGTTCCTCGCGCTCGAGCTGCTCGCCCCGGCGATGGAGCGCCGCGGCAAGTACCTGCCGGAGCGGCTGGCGTTCGCGCGGTCGTCCCGCGCGGTGATACTCGGGTTCGGCATACCCGCGTTCGTGGCGTTCCTTGTGCCGGTTCTCAACGTCGTACTGATGCCGGGCGCGGTCGCCGGAGCCACCCTGCTGGTGCGGGAGCACGTGGACGCGGCGCCGGCACGTGAGATGTTTCACGGCCGCTAGTGGCTGTGCACGAGTTCGCAGCCGCGACTACCGGACGGTAACATCATGATCGGGCCGATTCCGCCTCTGCGGCGGCAATCTGGCAAGGTGACCGATGACGGCCGCTGTTCCCCGCGGGTCGTCGTCCACACGTTGGCTCGGAGGGCAGCCGCCAGCATGAAGATAGTCGTTTGTGTCAAACAGGTACCGGACACGTACTCAGAACGCAGGCTCGACGAGGGCGACAAGACGCTCGACCGCGCCTCGGCCGATGGCGTGATCAACGAGCTCGACGAGTACGCGATCGAGGAAGCGCTGCTGCTCGCCGAGAAGCACGAGGGTGAGGTCACCGTCCTCACCATGGGCCCGGACAAGGCCACAGACTCGATCCGCAAGGCGCTGTCCATGGGTGCAGACAAGGCCGTGCACGTCGTCGACGACTCGCTGCACGGCGCGGACGCGGTGCAGACCTCGGCCGCGCTCGCGGCCGCGCTCGGGCAGGTGGAGTTCGACGTCGTGGTGCTCGGCTCCGAGTCGACCGACGCGCGGATGAGCGTGGTGCCGGCGATGCTCGCCGAGCGGCTCGGCCTCCCGCAGCTGACCTACGCGAACAAGGTGGAGATCGACGGCTCGTCGATCTCCGTGCAGCGGCAGACCGAGTACGGCTACGACAAGGTCGAGGCGAGCCTCCCGGCCGTGGTCTCGGTGGTGGAGAAGATCAACGAGCCGCGCTACCCGTCGTTCAAGGGGATCATGGCGGCGAAGAAGAAGGAGGTCGCCAGCAAGGACGTGGCCGGCCTCGGGCTGTCGGGCGACGCCGTCGGCCTGGCGAACGCGCCGACCGAGGTGACCGAGTTCACGGCCGCGCCGCCGCGGGAGAAGGGTGCGGTAGTCACCGACGAGGGCGACGGTGGCGTCAAGATCGCCGAGTACCTGGCCAGCCAGAAGATCCTGTGAGGCAGAGCAGATGAGCGAAGTTCTCGTACTTGTCGACCACACCGATGGTGCGGTCAAGAAGGTCACCCTCGAGCTGCTCACGCTGGCCCGCCGGCTGGGTGAGCCGTCGGCGGTGTTCGTCGGCCGGGGCATCGACACGGCCGCGGCCACCCTCGGCGAGTACGGCGCCGCGAAGGTCTACGTGGCCGACGGCGCCGAGCTCACCGACTACGTGGTGGCGCCGAAGGTCGCCGTGCTGGCGTCGCTGGTCGCGGACAACCAACCGGCCGGGGTGCTGCTGCCGTCCAGCGCGGATGGCAAGGAGATCGCCGGCCGGCTCGCGGTGCGCGTTGGCGGCGGCGTGATCACCGACGCGGTCGACGTCAAGGACGGCTTCGTCTGCGAACAGTCGGTCTTCGGCGGCGCGACCATCGTGCAGTCGCGGGTGCGTGCGGGCATCCCCGTGGTGACCGTGCGGCCGAACTCGACCGCGCCCGAGGCGGCGCCTGCCGACGCGGCACAGCAGCAGGTGACCGTCGAGCTCGGCGAGGCGGACAAGGCCGCGAAGATCACCGACCGGGTGGAGGTCGAGAAGGGCGAGCGCCCGGACCTGACCGAGGCGGGGATCGTCGTCTCCGGCGGCCGCGGCGTCGGCGAGGGGAACTTCCCGGTCGTCGAGGCGCTGGCGGACGCGCTCGGCGGTGCCGTGGGCGCGTCGCGTGCGGCGACCGACGCCGGCTGGTACCCGCACCAGTACCAGGTGGGGCAGACCGGCAAGACCGTGTCGCCGCAGCTGTACCTGGCGGCGGGCATCTCCGGCGCGATCCAGCACCGGGCCGGCATGCAGACGTCCAAGACGATCGTCGTGGTCAACAAGGACCCGGAGGCACCGCTGTTCGAGCTGGCGGACTTCGGCGTCGTCGGCGACCTGCACACCGTCGTCCCGCAGCTGACCGAGGAGGTCAAGAAGCGCAAGGCCTGACCACTTCGGGTGGCTAGGCTGTGCGGTGATGGTGGCTTATCTCGATCACGCGGCGACCACGCCGATGCTGCCCTCGGCCGTCGCTGCGATGACGGCCGAGCTGGAGCGGCTCGGCAACCCGTCGTCCCTGCACACGCCCGGGCGTACGGCGCGGCGGACGGTCGAGGAGGCCAGGGAGAAGCTCGCTGGCGTGCTCGGCGCGCGCCCCAGCGAGGTCGTCTTCACCTCCGGCGGCACCGAGGCGGACAACCTCGCGGTGAAGGGCATGTACTGGTCGCGCCGGGCGGCGGACGACCGCAGGCGGCGGGTCCTGGTCAGCGCGGGCGAGCACCACGCGGTGCTCGACGCCGTGACCTGGCTCGCCGAGCAGCAGGACGCGGTCGTCGAGCTGGTGCCGCTGGACCAGCTCGGCCGCGTACGCGTCGACGCCCTGCGTGCCAGCCTCGCGCGCGACCCGGAGTCGGTCACGCTGGTCTCCGTGATGTGGGCGAACAACGAGGTCGGCACCGCGCAGCCGGTCGCGGACGTGGTCACGGCGGCGCACGAGCACGGCGTGCCGGTGCACTCCGACGCGGTGCAGGCGGTCGGCCAGCTGCCGGTCGACTTCGCCGCAAGCGGGCTGGACGCGATGACCGTCAGCGGGCACAAGATGGGCGGCCCCGTCGGAGTGGGTGCGCTGGCGCTGCGCCGCGACATCGAGGTGACCCCGGTGCTGCACGGCGGCGGCCAGGAGCGCGACGTACGGTCGGGCACGTTGGACGCCGCGGGCTACGTCGGGTTCGCCGCGGCCGCCGCCGAGGTCGTCGAACACCGCGCTGCCGAGGCCGTCCGGTTGGCCGAGCTGCGCGACGAGCTCGTCCGCAGGGTGCGGGCCGCGGTGCCGGACGCCGTGCTCAACGGCGACCCCGACCCCGCCGGCCGGCTGCCGGGCAACGCGCACTTCTCCTTCCCCGGCTGCGAGGGCGACTCGCTGCTGTTGCTGCTGGACGCCAGCGGCGTCGCGTGCTCCACCGGCTCCGCGTGCTCGGCGGGCGTCGCCGAGCCGTCGCACGTACTGCTCGCGATGGGCGCAGACGAGGACCGCGCACGCGGGTCGTTGCGGTTCTCCCTCGGCCACACGTCCACGCTCGCGGACGTGACGAAGCTCGGCGACGTGCTGAGCGGCGTGATCGAACGGGCCAGGCGGGCCGGCGCCACGTCGCGTCCGGCCCGTACATTGGACCCGTGAGCATGCGTGTACTGGCCGCCATGTCCGGCGGAGTCGACTCCGCCGTCGCCGCTGCGCGTGCGGTCGACGCCGGCTACGACGTGACCGGGGTGCATCTCGCGCTGTCGCGCAACCCGCAGTCGTACCGGTCAGGCGCCCGCGGCTGCTGCACGCTGGAGGACTCCCGTGACGCGCGGCGCGCCGCCGACGTCATCGGCATCCCGTTCTACGTCTGGGACCAGGCGGAACGGTTCCACGACGCGGTGGTCGAGGACTTCGTCAGCGAGTACGCCCAGGGCCGCACGCCGAACCCGTGCCTGAGGTGCAACGAGCAGATCAAGTTCAGCAGCGTGCTCGACAAGGCGCTGGCGCTCGGCTTCGACGCCGTCTGCACCGGCCACTACGCGCGGCTGCGCGACGGCGCGCTGTACCGCGCCGTCGACCCGGGGAAGGACCAGTCGTACGTGCTCGGCGTGCTGACCGCCGAGCAGCTGGCGCACGCGATGTTCCCGCTGGGTGACACCCAGAAGGCCGAGGTACGTGCCGAGGCGCAGCGGCGCGGCCTGGCGGTGGCGGACAAGCCGGACAGCCACGACATCTGCTTCATCCCCGACGGCGACACCGCCGGGTGGCTGGGCGACCGGCTCGGATCGGCACCCGGCCAGGTGGTCGACGAGCACGGCGAGCAGGTCGGCGAGCACGACGGAGCGTACGCGTTCACCGTCGGGCAGCGGCGCGGGCTGAAGCTCGGCCGGCCGGCGCCCGACGGCCGGCCGCGGTACGTGCTCGACATCAGCCCGGTCGACCGCACGGTCACCGTGGGTCCGCGGGAGTCGCTGCTCGTGGACGAGATCCGTGGCATCCGGCCGCGCTGGGCAGGGCCGCCGCCTGCCGAGCCGGTGGCGTGCGCCGCGCAGCTGCGCGCC
This sequence comes from Streptosporangiales bacterium, assembly GCA_009379825.1. NCBI lineage: Bacteria > Bacillati > Actinomycetota > Actinomycetes > Streptosporangiales > Streptosporangiales bacterium. The sequence goes on along the minus strand of WHTA01000023.1, from coordinate 10,559 downwards.
CACGGTTCGGTGTTCCCCGCCGTCGCGGAGCCGGTCGGCGACGAGCTGGTGGTGCGGCTGCGTACCCCCGCGGAAGGGGTCGCGCCCGGGCAGGCCGTCGTGCTGTACGCCGACGACGACCGCGTGCTCGGCTCCGCGACGATCGACCGTACGGCAGCCAGAGTGGACGCGTGAGCGACGCCGGCCCACTGATCGTGTGGGACATCGACCGCACGCTCATCGACGCCGGGGCGGCGGGCCGCGACATCATGAACGCGGCGATCACCCGGGTAATCGACCGCGAGCCCGAGCACGAGGTGTGGTTCGGCGGCAAGACCGACCCGCGGATCGCCGCCGAGATCCTGACCGCCGCCGGAGTCCCGCTGCCGCACGACGACCACGTCGCCGATGTGCTCGTCCATCTGGAGCAGGTGCTGGCGGAGCGCGAGACGGTGGTGGCGGCCGAAGGCGCGGTGCTGCCGGGCGTACGCGAGATCCTCACCCGGCTACGGGCGGCCGGCGCACTACAGACCGTGTTGACCGGCAACATCCAGGCGAACGCAGTGGTCAAGCTGCGCGCGTTCGGCCTGGACGAGTTCGTGGACGTGACGGTCGGCGCGTTCGGCAGCGACCACGCCGACCGGCCCCGGCTGCTGCCGCTGGTGCTGGACCGGGCCGCGCGGGCGTACGGCAGGCGCTGGCGGCCGGAGGAGACCTGGGTGATCGGCGACACCGAGTTCGACTTCGAGTGCGCGGCCGCGTCCGGCGCCCGCTGCCTGTTGGTGGCCACCGGTGGGTCGAGCTACGAGCACCTGTCCACCCTCGGCGCCGACACCGTGCTCCCTGACCTGTCCGACGTACCCGCGGTCGTCCGCCTCCTCACCAGCTGAGGTGCGGTCAGCAGGGCTCGACTGAAGCACCCTTGATCCAGGCCTTCGCGACGTACATGCCGTCGTTCACGCGGTACCAGACCGTCGAGGTGCCCTGTGAGCCGGTGACCGACTGGCCGGTCACCTGGCACTTCAGCGGGATCCGCGCGGTGTCGCCGGCCATCCCTGCGACGCGGTGGTTGGTGCCCGCGCCGCTGCGTACGTTCAGGTAGCCGCTGTCGAGCGCGACGGTGCCGTAGGTGCCGTTGCCCGTCCACTGGTAGACGACGTCCACCCAGCCGTTGTCGGACATCTGCAGGCCGTCCCAGAACGCGCCGTCGGCGATGTCGATGCCGGCAGCGTTCGACACCTCGCGGTCGTACTGGTCCTTGCCGTCGTTGTAGCCGTCCTCGTGCGCGGCCCTGGCCTGCGCCTTGCCCTGCGGCAGGTCGCGCCACATCTCGCGTTCCGACGACGGGTTCCAGTAGTCGTCCTTGGTGTTCCACGGCCCGATGTCCCAGACCGGTTCCCAGATGCAGCGACCGTGGCGGCAGGCCTGCACGGAGTACTCGCCCGACCCCTTCGCCGAGAGGCCGCGCCGCGACGGCAGGGCGACGAAGTGGTCGCGCTCGGCGATCTCGTGCCCGTTCGCCGTGGTGCCGCCCGCCAGGCCCTCGCGCGTCGCGTAGACCTTCGACGAGACAGGTGGGCCTGAACGCTCGGCCGAGTGCTTGCTCGCGGACGCCTCGGCGACCTCGACGTTGCTGACCCGCGGGCTGGTCACTCCGGCCGGCGCGGACAGCGCGACCCGCAGCTGCACCTCCCGGCTCGGCGCGAGCAGGTCGGTCACCTCGCCGTCGGCCGCCGGCGTCCACTGCGCCCACGCACCGTCCGCACGGGTACGCACGTCGACCTCGGCGGTGGTCTGCCGCGGCGTCACCGCGCGGTACGTCACCTCGACCGCGGACACCGAGTCGTCGAGCCGCAGCGGCGCGAGCACCGCGAACCCGGTGCGCTGGCGCAGCTTCGCCGCGCTCGCCGCCGGCTTCGTCGCGGCCAGCTCGACGCCGGAGCCGACCGTACGGACCTTCGACGACCCTGCGGCCGGCGTGAGGTCCGCCTCGGTGGCCGCCGCTGCCGCGGACGTCGTCGACGTGCCGGCGGCCGCCGGCTGGGTCGCAGCGGTCAGCGTGCACAGGGCGAGCGTGGCCAGGGCGCCTGCAGCCACCCTCGTCGTCGGTTGTCGTCGCATCGGGGCTCCTCGGCTCGGGTTCCGAGGAGACCGAGGCTAGGCACCCGTTACCGGATCGACGACGAAGCGCGCCCGGCATGAACCGATCGTGACCTACGTCGCAGTCGCCGCGGTGGCGCCCTACATGCCGGACGACCAGCAACCCGGACATCTCGGACCTGGAGCCGACCAACGAAGCGGTGCGCGAGGAAGTTCGTCGGCTCGCCGCGCCGAGCGGCCGGGCCGCCACCGAGAGATGGAACGCGGCGGAGCGCAAGGACCGAGATCAGGCTCGGCGCGACGGCGGTGACGGTCGCGGGCGCCCGGGTACTCAGCGGTAGCGGGCGACGACGGCGGTGTGCGCGGGCAACCGGGCCTCGTGGCCGGCCACCGTCGCGGCGGCGTCCGTCGTCAACGCGGTGTCGGCGGCTGCCGGTAGCCGCACGCGGGCGGGCTTCTGGCCGAGGTTCGCGAGCACGACGTACCGCTGGTCGTCGCCGCACCGTTCGTACGCCAGCACGTTCCGCGGCGCCTTCGGGCACAGCCGCAGCTCGCCGGTGCGCAGCGCGTCGGCCTCCCGCCTCAGCCACAGCAGCCTGCGGTACAGGTTGAGCAGCGAGCCGGGCACCGCCCGCTCGTTGGCGACGTCGCGGCCGTGGCCGTGGCCGTCGCCGATCGGCAGCCACGGCACCACGCCCGGTGGACAGAAGCCGTGGCCGGGGGAGTCGTCCCACGGCATCGGCGTGCGCATCTCGTCGCGGTTGATCCGCCTGCGCATCCGGCGCGAGACGGCCTCGGGCACCCAGGAGAAGAACTCGTGCACGATCGGGTCGCGCGCCTCGCGTAGCGGGATGTAGGTGTTGGGGAGGCCGAGCTCCTGACCCTGGTAGACGCACACCACGCCGCGCAGGGTCAGCAGGATCACCGCGAGCACCTGCGCCTTGCGCAGGTCGCCGCCGAGCCGGTTGAGGCTGCGCGACTGGTCGTGGTTCTCCACCACGTACGTGGGTTGGGCGGGCGCGGGGAAGGCGGCCTCGTACGTGCCGATCTTGTCGCGGAAGAAGTCGACGTCGTAGTCGAACATCAGGAACTCGAACAGGAACACCAGGTGCAGGCCGTCGTGCTCGCCGAGGTAGCGCCGGACGACGTCGGGGGTGCCGAAGACCTCGCCGAGCAGCACCCGTTCCGGTGGCGCGGCGGTGTTCACGGCGGTGCGCAGCTCGCGGGCGAGGGCGAAGTTGTCCTCGGTGTTCTCGTTGTGCACCCGTCGCCACAGGTGCGGGATGTCGCCGCCGCCGCTCACCAGGTGGAGCGGGTTGTCGCGGAACGCGTGGTCCTTCATCACCGTGCCGAACAGGTCGAGGCGGAAGCCGTCGACGCCGCGGTCCAGCCAGAACCTGGCGACGTCGAACATCGCGTGCCGCACCTGCGGGTTGTGCCAGTTCAGGTCGGGCTGCCAGGGCAGGAACGACGCCAGGTACCACTGGCCGCGCCGGCCGCTCCACTGCCAGGCGGACCGCACCTCCAGGTTCGAGCGCCAGTTGTTCGGCGGCCGCCGGCCTTCCCTGCCGCGGCCGTCGCGCCAGATGTACCAGTCGGCCTTCGGGTTGTCGCGGGACCGGCAGGACTCACGGAACCAGGGATGCTGGTCGGAGGTGTGGTTGAGCACCAGGTCGAAGACGATCCGCAGCTGCCGCCTGTGGCAGGCGGCGATGAGCTCGTCGGCGTCGGCGAGCGTGCCGTACTCGGGGGCGACCCGGTAGTAGTCGCTGATGTCGTACCCGTAGTCGTGCTGCGGGCTGGCGAAGAACGGTGACACCCAGAGCGTGTCGAAGCCCATCCCGACGACATAGTCGAGCCGGTCGATGAGCCCGCGCAGGTCGCCGATCCCGTCGCCGTTGCCGTCGGCGAACGAGCGTGGGTAGACGTGGTAGATCGTCATCCCATGCCACCACTGGACGGTGCTCACCGATCGAGCGTACGACGGCCTGGCGCAAGTAGTCGGTGTCCTCGGCTCGATACGCTCGATGCGTGAGCGACCTGGCGGAACTTCCGTGGCCACCTGGCAGTGCGACCGGCATCGGCTCGTGGCCGGGTGACGACCCGCTCGAGGCGGCGCGGACCGTGCTCGGCGAGCTGACCGACGTGCCGTACCTGCCCGAGCTGCCCGACCGCGGGCCGGGCGCCGACCTGGTCGGGCGCACTGCCGCGAACTTGCTCCCCGGGCTGGACGTCGACGTGTTCGCCGCGCGCTGGCGGTTGACCTCGAAGGCGGGCGTCGACGTGCGGCGCGCCCGGTCGCTGTGGTCCACCGACCTCGACGCGCTCGAGGAGGCGGCGGACGGCTACGCCGGGCCGGTGAAGGTGCAGGTCTGCGGCCCGTGGACGCTCGCGGCGCAGCTGGAGCTGCCGCGCGGCGGTCCGGTGCTCACCGACCACGGCGCCTGCCGCGACGTCGCCGAGTCGCTCGCGGCGGGCGTCGGCGAGTATGTGACGCAGCTACGCCGGCTGCCCGGCGTGTCGCCGCTGGTCCAGCTGGACGAGCCGGCGCTGCCCGCGGTGCTGCGCGGCGCCGTGCCGACGATGAGCGGGTTCAGCACCGTCGCGCCGGTCGAGCCGCGGCCGATGCAGGAGGCGTTGTCGCAGGTGCTGCGGGCGGCCGACGCCGCCGGCGGCTGGCCGCTCGTGCACTGCTGCGCCGCGGGCGTGCCGCTGCGCCTGCTGCGCGACGCCGGCGCGCGCGCTGTGGCGCTGGACGTCTCGCAGGTGTCGGCTGCCGCCGACGACGAGGTCGGCGAGCTGGTGGAGGCGGGGTTCGGGCTGTTGCTCGGGTGTGTGCCGAGCACCGACCCGGCGACCGACCCTGCGGTGGATTACGTGCTAGCGCCCGTACGGCAGTGGTGGTCGCGGATTGGGCTCACCCGTGACCAGCTGGCCACCAGGACCATGGTCACGCCGACCTGCGGCCTGGCGGGTGCCTCGCCGTCCTGGGCACGCACGGCGACCGCCCTGTCCGTCCGCGCCGCCCGTACGCTCGCCGACCGCTGACCTCGGGCAACCGCGGCGGGATGTCGGTGCCGGTCGGTAACGTAGGCACGTGAACGAGGATCTGGAGCGCGCCGCGCAGGAGCAGGCACGCAGCACGACGAGCGAACCCGACGTCCCCGCGTCGGCGCGCCGCCGGCACGCCGAGCTGGTACGCGAGATCGACGACTACAGGTACCGGTACCACGTGCTCGACCGGCCGGTGGTGTCCGACGCGGAGTACGACGCCCTGTTCCGCGAGATCAAGGCACTCGAGGAGACGCACCCGACGCTGCGCACGCCGGACTCGCCGACGCAGAAGGTCGGCGACGTGATCTCCACCGAGTTCACCGAGGTCGAGCACGTGGAGCGGCTGCTCAGCCTGGACAACGCGTTCAACGACGACGAGCTCACCGCGTGGCTGACCCGGGTGGAGAAGGAGACCGAGACCACCGGCGTGCCGCTGCTGTGCGAGCTGAAGATCGACGGGCTCGCGGTCGACCTGGTGTACGAGGACGGCTACCTGGTCCGCGGCGCCACCCGCGGCAACGGCCGGGTGGGCGAGGACGTCACCCCCAACCTGCGCACCATCGACGCGATCCCCGTCCAGCTCGACGGCGACGACGTGCCCGAGCTGCTCGAGGTGCGCGGCGAGGTGTTCTTCGAGACGGAGAAGTTCCGCGAGCTGAACGCGAGCCTGGTGGAGGCGGGCAAGCCGCCGTTCGCCAACCCGCGCAACAGCGCCGCCGGCTCGGTGCGGCAGAAGGACCCCAGGCTCACCGCCAAGCGTCCACTCAGCATCCTGCTGCACGGCATCGGCGCGTACCGCGGCTGGAGCCCGAGCCGGCTCTCCGAGGCGTACGCGGACCTGAAGCGCTGGGGCCTGCCGGTCAGCAGCAGGTACCAGCTGTGCGCGGGGATGCAGGAGACGCTCGCGTACATCGCGGAGTACGGCGAGAAGCGCCACGACCTGGAGCACGAGATCGACGGCGTGGTGGTGAAGGTCGACGAGATCGCGCTGCAGCGCCGGCTCGGCGCGACGTCGACCGTGCCGCGCTGGGCGATCGCGTACAAGTACCCGCCTGAGGAGGTCACCACCAAGCTGCTCGACATCCAGGTGAACGTCGGCCGCACCGGCCGGGTGACCCCGTTCGCCGTGATGGAGCCGGTGCTCGTCGCCGGGTCCACGGTGTCGCTGGCCACGCTGCACAACGGCAGTGAGGTGAAGCGCAAGGGCGTGCTGATCGGCGACACCGTCGTGCTGCGCAAGGCCGGCGACGTCATCCCCGAGGTGCTCGCGCCCGTGGTCGACCTGCGCAGCGGCGACGAGCGCGAGTTCGTGATGCCCACGCACTGCCCGGAGTGCGGCACCGAGCTGCGGCCGGAGAAGGAAGAGGACAAGGACATCCGCTGTCCGAACACCCGCAGCTGCCCGGCGCAGCTGCGGGAGCGGCTGTCGCACCTGGCCGGCAGGTCCGCGTTCGACATCGAGGTGCTCGGCTACCAGACGGCCACCGCGCTGCTCGCCGACGACCTGGTGCACGACGAGGGCGACCTGTTCACGCTCACCGAGGACGACCTCGCCCGCTCGGAGTACTTCCGTACGAAGGATGGCAACCTCAGCGCGAACGCCAAGAAGCTGCTCGACAACCTGGAGCAGGTGAAGCAGCGCCCGCTTGCGCGGGTGCTCGTCGCACTGTCCATCAGGCACGTCGGGCCGACCGCCGCCGCGGCGCTCGCCAGGAGCCTCGGTGACGTCGCGAAGATCGACGAGGCGAGCGAGGAGGAGCTCGCCGACGTCGAGGGCGTCGGGCCGACCATCGCCCGTGCGGTACGGGAGTGGTTCGCCGTCGACTGGCACCGCGAGATCGTGCGCAAGTGGCGCGAGTCCGGCGTCCGGATGGCGGAGGAGGTCGAGGACACCGGCCCGAAGCCGCTGGCGGGGCTCAGCGTCGTGGTCACCGGCACGCTCGACGGGTTCAGCCGCGAGCAGGCGCACGAGGCGCTGCTGACGCGCGGCGCCAAGGCGACCGGGTCGGTGTCGAAGAAGACCGACTTCCTGGTCGCCGGCGGTAACCCGGGCTCGAAGGCGACGAAGGCGGAGTCGCTCGGCGTCCCGATCCTGGACGAGGAGGGCTTCCAGGTGCTGCTCGACGAGGGCCCGGACGCCGCCCGCGCCAGGGCCGTCGAGAGCTCGTCGTAGCCGCCGATGACCGACCAGGTGACGGTGACGTTCGCCGGCTCTGGCGACGCGTTCGGCAGCGGCGGCCGGTTCCAGGCGTGCATCCACGTGCGACCGCCTGACGGTCCGCCGGTGCTTCTCGACTGCGGCGCCAGCTCGCTGGTCGCGCTGAAGCGTCTCGCGCTCGACCCGAGCGAGATCGCCGCGGTGGTCGTCTCGCACCTGCACGGCGACCACTTCGGCGGTCTGCCGTTCCTCATCCTCGACGGCCAGTTCGCCAAGCGCACGGAACCGCTGACGGTGGTCGGCCCGCCGGGCACGGGCGCACGCCTCATGCAGGCGATGGAGGTCATGTACCCGGGCTCGAGCGAGGTACGGCGCGCGTTCGACGTGGACGTGCTCGAGGTGACGCCAGGGTCGAGCGTGTCGGCTGCGGGCGTGCACGTCGCGGCCTGGGAGGTCGCGCACCCCAGCGGTGCGCCCGCGCTCGCCGTGCGGCTCGACGTGGCCGGGCGCAGCGTGGCGTACACCGGTGACACGTCCTGGACCGACGCCCTGGTGGCCGCGGCCGACGGCGTCGACCTGCTGATCGCCGAGTGCTACTACCTGGACAAGCCGATCCCGCACCACCTCACGCACGCCGCGCTGCGCGAGCACAGGGACCGGCTGCGCGCTGCCCGTACGGTGGTGACGCACCTGTCCACAGACGTCCTCGACCGGCAGGACCAGGTCGACCACGAGGTCGCCCACGACGGCTTCACCGTCCGGCTCTGACGCGTTTCCACAGATCGTCGGCCGTGCCGTTGTCGGGGGCGGCCGGGCGATACGGTTCCCACGGGATCACGTACGCAGGTAGCGAGAGGACGGAACACGATCGTGACGACGGCTGTGCATCAGCGGATCGCCGGGGAGCTCGGCGTCCACGACTGGCAGGTGCAGGCGACCGTCGAGCTGCTCGACGGCGGCGCCACCGTCCCGTTCGTGGCGCGGTACCGCAAGGAGGTCACCGGTGCGCTCGACGACGGGCAGCTGCGCACCCTGGAGGAGCGGCTGCGTTACCTGCGCGAGCTGGAGGAGCGGCGCACGGCGATCCTCGACTCGATCCGGGAGCAGGGCAAGCTCGACGAGGCGCTGGAACAGCGCATCCGCGCCGCCGAGACCAAGGCCAGGCTGGAAGACATCTACCTGCCGTACAAGCCGAAGCGTCGTACCAAGGCCCAGATCGCCCGCGAGGCCGGTCTGGAGCCGCTCGCCGACCAGCTGCTGACCGACCCGACCAACGCGCCGGAGACGACCGCGGCACCGTTCGTGGACGCCGACAAGGGCGTCGCCGACACGGCGGCCGCGCTCGACGGTGCGCGGGCCATCCTCGTCGAGCGGTTCGGCGAGGACGCCGACCTCATCGGCGAGCTGCGCGAGCGGATGTGGGAGAAGGGGCTGCTCGTCTCGAAGGTACGCGAAGGCAAGGCGGACGACGGCGCCAAGTTCGCCGACTACTTCGAGTTCGCCGAGCCGTTCACCAAGCTGCCTTCGCACCGCATCCTCGCGCTGCTACGCGGTGAGAAGGAGGAGGTGCTCGACCTCACCCTCGACCCTGAGCCCGCGCTCGACGGCGAGCAGCAACCGGCCTCGGTGCAGACGAGCTACGAGCGGCGGATCGCGCAGCGGTTCGAGATCTCCGACCAGGGCCGGCCCGCGGACCGGTGGCTGCTCGACACCGTCAGGTGGGCGTGGCGTACGCGCATCGTGGTGTACCTCAGCGGCGACATCCGGATGCGGCTGCGGCAGCACGCCGAGGACGACGCGGTGAACGTGTTCGCCGCCAACCTGCGCGACCTGCTGCTCGCCGCGCCCGCCGGCGCGCGGGTGACGATGGGGCTGGACCCCGGCTACCGCACCGGCGTGAAGGTCGCGGTCGTCGACGCGACCGGCAAGGTCGTCGCCACCGGCACTATCTACCCGCACGTGCCCTCGAAGCGGTGGGACGAGTCGCTCGCCGCGCTGCGCGCGCTCGTCGAGACGCACGGCGTGGACCTGATCGCCATCGGCAACGGCACGGCGTCGCGGGAGACCGACAAGCTCGTCGGCGAGCTGATCGCCGCGAACCCGGGTCAGCGGCTGAACAAGATCGTGGTGTCGGAGGCGGGCGCGTCGGTGTACTCGGCGTCGGCGTACGCGGCCAGGGAGCTGCCCGACCTCGACGTCTCGCTGCGCGGTGCGGTGTCGATCGCGCGGCGGCTGCAGGACCCGCTGGCCGAGCTGGTGAAGATCGAGCCGAAGTCGATCGGCGTCGGCCAGTACCAGCACGACGTCTCCGAGCTGAAGCTGTCGCGGTCGCTCGACGCCGTGGTGGAGGACTGCGTGAACGGTGTCGGCGTGGACGTGAACACCGCGTCGGTGCCGCTGCTCGCACGGGTGGCCGGCATCGCGGAGAGCGTGGCGGAGAGCATCGTGCGGCACCGCGACACCACCGGCCCGTTCCGCAACAGGCGGTCGCTGCAGGACGTGCCGCGCCTCGGCCCGAAGGCGTTCGAGCAGTGCGCGGGCTTCCTGCGCATCCGCGACGGCGACGAGCCGCTCGACGCGTCCAGCGTGCACCCGGAGGCGTACCCGGTGGTGCACCGGATCCAGCAGGCGACGGAGACCGACACACCGGCGCTGATCGGCAACGCCAAGGTGCTGCGGGGGCTGTGGGCGGAGTCGTTCGTCGACGACACGTTCGGGCTGCCCACCGTCACCGACATCATCGCCGAGCTGGAGAAGCCGGGTCGCGACCCGCGGCCGGCGTTCCGTACCGCGACGTTCGCCGAGGGCGTCGAGAAGCTGGCCGACCTGCAGCCCGGCATGACGCTGGAAGGCGTGGTCACCAACGTGGCCGCGTTCGGCGCGTTCGTGGACGTCGGCGTGCACCAGGACGGGCTGGTGCACATCTCGGCCATGTCGCAGTCGTACGTCGCCGACCCGCGCGACGTCGCGAAGCCCGGCGACGTGGTGAAGGTGAAGGTGCTCAGCGTGGACGTCCCGCGCAAGCGCATCTCGCTGTCCATGCGCCTCGACGACGAGCCGGACAGCACCGGTGGTGGCGGCGGTGGCTCGCGCAAGGCCGGCAGCAGCCGGCCGCGCAGCTCCCAGGGCGACGGCCCGCAGGGTGGCGGCAACCGTTCGCGGGGCGGCGGCGCGCAGGGTGGCAACCGTTCGCGGGGCGGCGGCGCGCAGGGTGGCAACCGTTCGCGGGGCGGCGGCGCGCAGGGTGGCAACCGTTCGCGGGGCGGCG